>NZ_LEKG01000006.1:0-94227 GCF_001029515.1 Micromonospora sp. RV43
TCGTGGCCGCCGGTACGCAGGCATCACGCCCGGTCACACCGGCCGGAGACGGCGTCGAGGAGATCGTGACCGGGGTGCTGGAGCGTGCCGTCGAGCCCGGCCGGACGTTCGCCGACAGCGGCCTCACCTCGTTCGACATGCTGCGGGTCGTCGGCGCCCTGGAACAGCGCTACGGCGCGCTGCCCAAGACCCTGCTGTTCGACCACCCCACGATGCCCGACCTCACCGCGTTCCTGGCCGGGCGGTCCGCCGGGACCGGCGTCCGGACCGAGACGGGCACCGGTCCACGGGCCACCGGCCGGACGATCGAGAGCGGCGCCGAGATCGACGGCGAGCCGGTAGTCGTCCGCAAGCGGACCCTGCCCGGCCGCCCGGCGCTGCGTGACATCCTGGCCGACCTCGACCGCCGCCACGCCAAGGAGGGCGGGCTGGCCGGACGGGACATCGCACCGTACGCGTTCGTCGACTCGGCACGGGCCGGCTACGTCAACTTCTCGGTCCGCGGCGACGACGTGTTCGCCTGGAGCTTCGTCGGGCACCACGACCACTTCCACGACCTCGTCGCGGAGTGGATCGCGTGGGCGCGGCGCAACGGCCTGCGGCCCAACTTCCTGTCCCTGGCCCACCTGACCGAGGTCGCCGGGGAACCGGTCACCGCGACCCCGTTCGGGGCGGTGCAGCGCCTGACGGACCTGGCCTCGTTCACGGTACGGGGCGGCCGGATGCAGCGCCTGCGCAGCCTCCTGCACCGGTTCGAGCGGGCCGGTGACTGCCGGATCGAGGAGTACCAGGCCGGCGCGTCGCCGGAGACCGACCGGCAGATCGTCGGTCTGATCGACTCCTGGGGTCGCCGCAAGCAGATGGTGAACCCGTACGTCGGCGTGGTCCGGGAGGAGATCGGCGGCGGCACGCTCGACCCCCGGCACCGGGTCTTCCTCACCCGTGTGGACGACGTTCTCGTCAACGCGGTCATCGTCACCCGGATCCCGTCCGAGCGGGGATACCTGCTCGATCTGGAGTTCTATGCCGACGAGATGCCCGCCGGTGGCCTGGAGTGGGCGATCGTCCGGATCATCGAGGTGACCGCCGCCGAGGGCTGCACGTCGTTCAGCTTCGGGGCGAGCTTCGGCGTCTCCATCACCGAGTCGCCGAACGCCGACCCGGCGGTGGCGGACGCGCTGGCGGAGCTGCACTCGGTGGGCGTCTTCGGGCCGGGCAACTTCCAGTTCAAGAACAAGTTCCGGCCCGAGAACACGCCGATCTACCTGTGCCAGCCGGCGACCGGCGACCGTACGTCGGTCACCGACATCATCCTGATGATCGCCAATCCGGACCTCGTGGACGGCGCCCCCGCCGATCCCGCGCCGCTGAACGACGCCGCACCGCCGCCGCACGCCATCGTGCCGCCGGACGCCGCCGTGCCGTCGCACAACGCCGCGCCGCCGGAGGACGCGGGCCCGCCGCCGGACCCGGCGCTGCGGCCGGGACGTACGGATCTGCTGGCCGCGCACGGGTACAACGCGCTCGCCCTGCCGACCGAGCTGGTCCCCTTCGACCTGCTCACCGACTCGTGGGCGGAGCGGGCGGACGGCTTCGTCGCCGCCCGGACGCGGCTGCTCGCCGAACGGTCCGGCCCGCCGGAGCTCACCGCGCACGACTGGCTGCCCATGCCAGAGGTGGTGCCGACCCGGTCCGGGCGGACGGCCGAGGAACTGCTGTGCCGCTGCCACCCCGGCCCGCGCGGCGTCGTGCTGCACGCGGCGGCCTTCCCGACCTGGCTGTCGACGCTCGCCGACCTCGGCTACGAACCGGTCGCCGTCGGGGTGGGCCGGCTCGACCCGGAGACGATCGAGGCGTTCGCGGCGGAGCTGACCCGCCGGCCCGCCGGGTCGGTGTCGTTCGTGGTGGCGGAGGCGGCCAACAACGCCGCCGGTGGCGTACCAGTCGAACCCGGCGCCCTCCGGGAGCTGCGCCGCGTCACCGCCGCGCACGGGGTGCCGCTCGTCCTGGACGCCAGCCGCGTCGTCGACAACGCCGTCGCGCTCGCCGGCCCCGGCGGGGATCCCTGGGCGGTGGTGCGGGACCTGCTCGCCGTCGCCGACACGGCGACGCTCAGCCTGTCCAAGGACTTCGGCGTCACAGCGGGCGGCCTGGTCGCTACCCGCGACCCGGAACTGGCGGCGCGGCTGCGCGAGCACGTGGCGCGGCGCGGCTCCGAGGTGGACCGGGCCACCCGGATGACGCTGCGGGCCGCCCTCGCGGACCGCCGGGGCGTCACGGAACTGGTCCGGCGGCGCGTCGCCGCGGTCGCGGTGCTCCGCGACGGCCTGCGGGCGGCCGGCCTGCCGGTCGTGGACGTCGACGGCGCCCACTGTGTCCTGCTCGACCTCGCCCGGATGCCCGGCCTGGCCGGTCAGGAGCACCCCACGATGTCCGGGCTGGCCTGGCTCTACGCCGGCGCCGGAGTCCGGGGCGCGCCGCACCTGGCGATCGGAGGGCCGCTCGCCGGCACCGTCCGGCTGGCAGTGCCGGTCGGCTTCGGGCCCGACGACGCCGAGGCGGTGGTGGCCGCCGTCTCCGCGCTCGCCGCCGCACCGGGAGAGATTCCCGAACTGGTCACCGGCGGGGTCCGCACGGCCGGGGAGGCGGCCCGGGCGGTCTACCAGCCCGCCGACCGGGTGCCCGAGGACGTCCGGCAGGCGCTGCGCGACCAGGCGCCGGCCGACGACAACGGCACCGTGCTGCGGGAACACCAGCCGGCCGTACGCCGACGGGTGGTGCCGGTGGCCGGCGCCCAGGTGGAGGTCTTCACCGCCGGCGACGGACCGCCGCTGCTGCTCGCGCACCCGTTCAACATCGGCGCGGGCGTCTTCGCGCGCCAGTTCGAGGCGCTGGCCGGGCGGTACCAGGTGATCAGCGTCCACCACCCCGGCGTCGGGGCGAGCACCGCCTCGGCCGACCTCACCCTGGACGGGATCGCCGCCCTCGAACTGCGGGTGCTGCGGGAGATCGGGGTCGACGGCCCGGTCCACGTCGCGGGCGCGTCGTTCGGCGGCCTGGTCGCGCTCACGTTCGCCCTGAACCATCCGGAGGACACCGCCTCGCTGATCCTGCTCGGCAGCTCCTACAAGATCGGCAACCGGGTCGGTGAGATCAACCGGCTGGCCGTCGTGGCCGCCCAGGACCTCGACCGCACGATCGAGGGGTCCGGCGCGGACCGGCTGCGGCACGAGCGGGCCGCCGTGGAGGCGCTGCTGCTGCGCTGCGAGAGCATGGACCCCCAGACCGGGCTGCGCTACCTCGACGTGTTCGCGGCCCGGCCGGACCTCCGCGACCGGCTGGGCGAGCTGGACCTGCCAGCGCTCGTGGTGCAGGGCCGGCACGACACAGTCATCCCGTCGGAGACGGCGCGGCTGCTGCACCAGGGCATCAGGGACGCCCGCTACGAGGAGATCGCCGATGCCGGCCACTTCCCGTATCTGACCAGCCCTCGGGAGTGCAACCGGATCCTGACCGACTTCCTGCGCGGCGCCGGAGGGGAGGGGTCGTGACCGTCCTGACTCCCGAGCTGGAACTGCTCGGTCCCGACGCGACGACCCGTACGACTGTGGTGCGGCCCGGCATGTGCGGGCCGGGGTCGCTGTTCGTCGGCCAGGTCGGCGACTGGACCTGGGACACCGTCAGCGCGCTCTGCGACACCAACGTCTACACCGCCCGCGACGCCGACGGGATGCCGACCTACCTGGCGTTCCACTACATCCACCTGCGCGGCGGCGCGGACCTGCACGTGCGCGGCATGACCTTCGGCGACGTGCTGCGGGTGGACTCGCGGTCCTTCGCCTCCGGCAGCGAGTCGGTGCTGACGCTGCACGAGATCCGGCGCGGCGACCGGCCGGGACGCGTCGTCGACCCGGACGAGTTCTACGCCCACCCCGACCCGGGATGCCTGTACGCGCAGAACTTCAACCGCTGGGTGGTGCGCGGCCCGTCCGGCGGCAACGGCGACCTGCGCAGCGCGTCCCCACCGGGGTTCCGGCACGGGCACCTGCCCGTGCTGCCCGCGCGGCACTCGCCCCGGCGCGCGTACGCCGAACTGCGCGCCCTCGGCGCCGAGCCCGACCCGTCCGACCCGCTGGACCGGCTGGCGCTGGACTACCCGGTCGATCCGAGCCGCGACCTCAACGGGGTGGGGCTGCTCTACTTCGCGTCCTACTTCTCCATCGTGGACTGGGCGTCGCTGCGGCTGTGGCGGCACCGCGGCGGCACCGAC
This sequence comes from Micromonospora sp. RV43, assembly GCF_001029515.1. Classification (NCBI taxonomy): domain Bacteria; kingdom Bacillati; phylum Actinomycetota; class Actinomycetes; order Micromonosporales; family Micromonosporaceae; genus Micromonospora; species Micromonospora sp. RV43. The sequence goes on from NZ_LEKG01000006.1 coordinate 4,271, forward strand.
GCCGGCTTCCTCCGGCGGATCGTGCTGGACCAGCGGATGAGCTACCTCGGCAACGCCGACGTGGGCGCGGTGCTGCGGGTGCGGGTGTCCCGGCGGCCGGGCGGCGACGTGCCCGGCGCCGACGAGACGGTCCGGGTGGTGCTCGCCGACCGCGACACCGGACGGCCGCTCGCGGTGGCCCTTGCGCAGACCCGGACGGAGGGAACGACGTGAGCGCCAGCGACGAAGCGGTCCGGCGGGTGGTCCACGAGGTGATCACCGAGATCCTGCCGGCGGTCCCCGGCGACCGGATCCCGGGGGACGCGCACCTGCGCGACCTGGGCGCCGACTCGATCGACCGGGTCGAGATCATCCTGACCCTCCGTGAGCGGCTCGGCGTCGACGAGCCCCTCGGCAGCTTCAGCGACCTGCCCGACATCGACCACCTGGTCGCGTACCTCTGCGAGGTGACGGCATGAACGTGGGCATCGAGGCCCTGAACGTGTACTGCGGGGTGGCCTCCGTCGCGGTGCCGGTCCTGTTCGAGGGGCGCGGCCTGGACGCGGCCCGCCTCGGCAACCTGATGATGACCGCGAAGTCGGTCGCGCTGCCGTTCGAGGATCCGGTCACGCACGCGGTGAACGCCGCCAAGCCGATCCTCGACGCGATGGACGAGGCCGACCGCGACCGGATCGACCTGCTGGTGACCTCCAGCGAGTCCGGCCTGGACCTGAGCAAGTCGATCGCCTCGTACGTGCACCGGCACCTCGGGCTGAGCCGCCGCTGCCGGATGCTGGAGGTGAAACAGGCCTGCTACGCCGCGACCGGGGCGCTTCAGCTCGCCTGCGGCTACCTCGCCGCCGGCCTGTCACCGGGCGCCAAGGCGCTGGTGATCGCGACGGACGTGTCACTGGTGAACGAGAACGCCTCGTACACCGAGCCGGCGATGGGTACCGGCGCCGCCGCGGTGCTGCTCGGCGACGACCCGCGGGTGCTCGACGTGGACCTCGGGGCGTTCGGGACGCACAGCTACGAGACGTTCGACTCGGCCCGGCCGGGCCCGACGTTCGACGTCGCCGACGCCGACCGCTCGCTGTTCGCCTACCTGGACTGCCTGACGAACGCCTACGCGCACTACGCGGAGAAGGTGGCGGACGTCGACTTCGCCACCACGTTCGCCGGGCTGGCCATGCACACGCCGTTCGCGGGCATCGTCCGCGCGGCGCACCGCAAGCTCGCCCGCGAGCACCGGCTGCCCGACGCCGACGCGGACTTCGCCCGCCGGGTCGCGCCCGGCCTGGAGTACCCGCGGCTGGTCGGCAACCTCTGCTCCGGCTCGGTCTACCTGGCCCTGGCCAGCCTGATCGACCACCTGCGGCCGGACGACCCGGTACGGGTCGGGATGTACTCGTACGGCTCGGGCTGCGCCGCCGAGTTCTACAGCGGCCTGGTCGACGGCCGGTCCACCGCCGAGGTCGGCCGGATGCGCATCGGCGAGCACCTCGCCGGCCGGTGCGAGCTGACGTTCGACGAGTACAAGCGGATCCTCGCCGACAACGCCGACTGCCTGGTGCCGGTGGCGGACAAGCGGATCGACCCGGGGCGGTACGCCGAGGTGCTGGACCGGGTGGCCGGTGCGCGCACGCTGCTCGCCTGCACCGGCGTCCGCGCCTACCACCGCAGCTACGAGTGGATCGGAGCGGGCGCGTGACGCCGGGGCGGGATCTGGCCGCCGCGCTGCTGGCGGCGGGTCCGCTGCTGCGGGTGCTGCCGCCACCGGTGCGGGTGCGGTGCGCCGACCCGGCCACCGCGGCCGCGCTGGCCCGGCTGTGCGACCGGCTGGACGTGCCGGCGCCGGCGCCGGTGACCGACGCCGCCGACCTCGGCCCCTTCGAGCGGGTGGTGAGCGACCTGCTGGACCTCGACGCGAACCCGGCACCGCCGCCGGCGGACGAGCCGCGCGTGGTCGCCGAGGCGCGCGAACAGGACTTCACCTGCCGCTTCCGGTGCACCGACGTGCGTACCGGCGACGGGGTGGTGCTGCCCACGTACGCCGCCGGCGACCCGGACCGGCCGCCCGTGCTGATGGTGTCCGCGTGCGGGATGCCCGCCCGGCTCGCCGAGGGCTGGGCCGGCCGGCTGTCCCGCGACTTCCACGTGCTCGTCCCCGAGACGCGGGGCCTGTTCGCGGACGTGGACGGATTCTCCGCCGACACCGGCGTGGTGGCCCAGGCCGACGACCTCCTCGCGGTGCTGGACCGGTTCGGGCTGCGCCGCGCGCACCTGATCGGCCTGTGCGGCGGCGCGGTGCTCGCGGTCGTCGCGGCCGCGCGGGCGCCGGAGCGGGTGTCGTCGCTGAGCCTCTGGCACGGCGACTTCGACCTCGGCGACGAGAGCCCGAAGACCGACCACCAGCAGAACCTGCAGGCCCTGATGGCGATGGCCGCCCGCAGCCCGCAGCAGGCCGCGGCGGTGCACGCGGTGCTCACCAACACCATGCTCGGTGTCGCCCCGCCACGGCTGGCGCACCTGGTCACGTACCCGTACGCGACGCCGGAACTGCTGCGCCGGTACTGCCGGCTCAACGGCGCGATCATGGGCACGGACCTGCGCCCGTACCTCGCCGGGCTGACCACGCGCACGCTCGTCGTCACCAGCGAGGACGACCACACGGCGCACCCCGCCGGGTCGCGGGCCGTGGCCGCCCGGATCGCCGGGTCCGTCCTGCACGTCGCCGAGCACGGCGACCACCTGTCGCTGTTCCACGCCGAGGAGAGCCTCGTCGACCTCGCCGCGCGATTCGTCGCCGGCGACGACGCCCTCGGCACACGATCTCCCGCCGAAGCCGGCCGGCGGGTGCCCCCCGTCCCGACGAGAGGTGGAGAGGAGGTGTTCCCATGACCAAGGAGACCGCGCCCAAGAAGTCGCTCCCGGTGCGCAAGCTGGAGTCCATCAAGGCCAGCACCGTCGCCCCGTGCGCGCCCGCGCTGAACTGAACCCGGTGACACGGGGGCGGGGGTCCGGCTGCCGGACCCCCGCCCCTGCGCCCAGTCCCGCACCGTCAGAGGAGAGGTCCCACAGTGACCGAGTTCGCCCTCGACGCACCGGTCCTGGTCCGGCCGTACACCGCCCGCAGAGACGGTGACTTCGCCGTGATCGGTGACGACAGTCGTCAGGTCTACCTGTCCATCCCGGCCGAGGGCCTCGACCTGCTGGAGTGGCTGCGCGACGGCGCCACAGTCGGTGAGGCCGTCCGCCGCTTCGAGGCGACGCACGAGGCGTCACCGGACGCCGACGCGTTCCTCCAGGCGCTGGCCGACGAGGGGTTCCTCGCCCCGGCCGGCGCGCACGACCCGCCACCGGACGCCGAACCGGCCCGGCCGCCACGCCCCGGACACCTGGAGTGGCTGTCCCCGCAGGCCGCGCGGCGCCTGCTGAGCCGGCCCGTGCTCGCCGTCTGCGGAGTGATCGTCGGAGTCGCGGTCGCGATGGCCGTCGACCGGCCCGGGCTGGTGCCCGGACCGTCCAGCCTCATGTTCCACTCCCACTTCTGGGCCTACCTGCTGGTCGTCCTCGGCATCGCGGTGATCGGCGTGTGGCTGCACGAGCTGGCCCACGTCGTGGGAGCGCGCGCCGCCGGCACGTCGGCCCGCATGACTGTCGGCAACCAGATGTACGCCATCGTCGCGCAGACCGACCTGTCCGGGATGTGGATGGCGTCCAAGCGGGAACGTTTCGTCGCGGTGCTGGTCGGGCCGCTCGTCGACGTGATCGGCGCGGCACTGCTGTTCATCACGCTGTGGCTGAACGACGTCGGCGTCCTCGGCCTGCCGGAGCCGGTACGGCTGGTGGTGGCCGGCGTGCTGTTCACCTCGTTCATCCGGCTGCTCTGGCAGACGTTCCTGTTCCTGCGTACCGACTTCTACTACCTGATCACGACGGCGCTGGACACCCGGAGCCTGATGGCCGACACCGGCGCCTACCTGCGCAACCTCGTCCGGCGGGTGCTGCGCCGCCGGCTCATCGACCAGTCCGGGGTGGGGCGCGGCGAGATGCGCACCATCCGGATCTACGCGGTCGTCTGGGTGCTGGGCCGCGTCGTGGCCCTGGCCGTCCTGTTCACCGCGACGATCCCGCTGCTGTGGTTCTACCTGGTCCGGGTCGTCGGCTTCTTCCGCGGTGACGAGATGACCGGCCAGTTCACCTGGGCGGACGTGCTCGCGCTGGCGATGCTGTCGTTCCTGCTCGACGGCGGCGGCACCCTGATGTGGCTGCGGTCGCTGCGACGCTCCAGCCGGCTGCGCCGCCGCGCGCCGGACCGCGTCCTGGTGGAGTAGGCCCCCACGGACGACGACTCCGCCCGCACGCCGACGGCGCGGGCGGAGTCGTCGTCTGCGAGGCGCCTCAGCGCCCGGCGGACCTGCGGAACTGGGCGATCGCCAGGGGGATCGACAGGGCCAGCAGAGCGCCGATCCACAGCCCGGAGGCGGCGACCGGGTGTTGCAGCGGCCAGACGTCCGGCGCGGTGGACGGGTCGACGTTGCCGAACTGGACCCGGACCGCCTGGACGATCGCCGAGACCGGGTTCCACTCGGCGACCGGTTGCAGGACGCCCGGCATGGAGTCGATCGGCACGTATGCGTTGGACAGGAAGCCCAGCGGGATGGCGATGGTGAAGCCGGTGCTGCTGACCGCCTCCGGCGCCCGGGACGCCAGCCCCACCACTGCCATCAGCCACGACAGCGCGTACGCGAACGCCAGCAGGATCAGAAACCCCAGCGCCGCCTCGGGCAGCGACGTGCGGCTGCGCCACCCGACGACCAGGCCGAGCAGCGCGGTGACGGTGATGACCACCCCGCTGTTCACCAGGTCGCTCGTGGTGCGGCCGACGAGCACCGCGGACCGGGAGATGGGCATCGACATCAGCCGGTCGACGATGCCGTTGCGCAGGTCGGCGGCGATCGCGGTGCCGGTGTTGACGGCACCGAAGAGGACCGCCTGCACGAAGATGCCGCCGAGCAGGTACTCGCGGTACGGCACCCCCTGCGCGTCGATCGCGCCGCCGACGATGAAGCCGAACAGCAGCGTCATCATCGCCGGCGCGATGGCGGCGTTGAGCAGCATCTCGGGTACGCGCAGGATCATCCGCAGGTTGCGCTTCGCGACGACGACGCCCTCACCGAAGGCCAGTACGACGGCGTTCACTGCTTCTCCTCCACGGTCTCCTTGACGGGCTCGTCGCCTGTGCGCCGGCCGGGGCCGCCGGTGAGGGCGAGGAAGACGTCGTCCAGCGTCGCCGTGCGCAGCGCGGCGTCCCGGACCGGTATGCCGGCCTGGCGCAGCAGCCGCGCGCCGGCCAGGAGCGTGTCCACCCCGTCCCCGGCCGGCACGGAGATCCGGCCGGCTGTCTCGTCGACGCTGGCCGCACCGGTGCCGAGCGAGGTGAGTACCGCCTGCGCGGCGGTCAGGTCGGCGTCCGGCCCGACCGTGATCTCCAGGCTGGTGCCGGAGACCCGCCGCTTCAGCTCGTCCGGCGTGCCGCCGGCGACCACCCGGCCGTGGTCGATCACCACGATCTGGTCGGCCAGCCGGTCGGCCTCCTCGAGGTACTGCGTGGTCAGCAGCAGCGTCATGCCGCCGGAGACCAGCTCGCCGATGGTGTCCCAGAGCGCCGTCCGGCTCCGGGTGTCCAGGCCGGTGGTCGGCTCGTCCAGGAACAGCACCCGGGGGGTACGGATCAGCGCGGCGGCCAGGTCGAGGCGCCGCCGCATGCCACCGGAGTACTCCTTCGCCCGGCGTCCGGCGGCGTCCACGAGGTCGAAGCGTTGCAGCAGCTCGTCGGCCCGCTGCCGGCTCTGCCGGGCGCCCAGGTGCAGCAGCCGGCCCAGCATCTCCAGGTTCTCGAACCCGGAGAGGTTCTCGTCGACGGCGGCGTGCTGCCCGGACAGGCTGATCACCCGGCGTACCTCGGCGGCCTGGGTGACCACGTCGAACCCGGCCACCTCGGCCCGGCCGCCGGTCGGGGCGAGCAGTGTGGTGAGCAGCCGGACGGCGGTGCTCTTGCCCGCGCCGTTCGGCCCGAGGATCCCGGTGATGGTGCCCTCCGGCACCACCAGGTCCAGGCCGTCCAGCGCGGTCACCTTGTCGAACTGTCTGCGTAGCCCGTCAGCGACGATGGCGTTCGCCACGTCGTCTCCTCCCTCTGCGGTTCGGTCGGATGCTCACCGGCCGGCCGGCCGAACCGCAGTGGGAGCCGGTCGCGCCGGCCCGGTCAGAACTCGACCGTGAGCGCGGTCAGCCCGCGCAGCGTGAGCCCGGGCCGCCAGGGCGTCTCGTCGAGGCTCTCCGCCGGGCGCAGGTCGGGCATCCGGGCGAGCAGCGTGGTGATGGCGACCTGCCCCTCGACGCGGGCCAGCGGCGCGCCCAGGCACATGTGGGCGCCCCGGCCGAAGGCGAGGTGCCGGTTGGCGGTCCGCTCGATGTCGAGCCGGTCCGGCTCCGGGTAGCGGCCCGGATCGCGGTCGGCGGCCGCGAGGACCCCGATGACCATCTCGCCGCGGCTGATCGGCACGCCGCCGATCTCGGTGTCCTCGGCGGCGAACCGCGGGAAGCTGATCTCGATCGGGCCGTGGTAGCGCAGCATCTCCTCGACGGCGCCCGGCGCCAGCTCGGGCTTGTCGCGCAGCAGCTGCAACTGCTCGGGGTTGCGGAACAGCGCCAGGACCATGTTGCCGATCAGGTGCTGCGTGGTGCCGAGACCGCCGACCACGAGCAGCGCCACCATCTTCAGCAGCTCGTCGTCGCTCATCCGCTCGCCGTCGGCCTCGGCCAGGGCCATCCCGGAGATCAGGTCGTCGCCGGGCTCGGCGCGCTTGCGCTGGATCAGCGCGTCCAGGTAGCGCACGAACTCCTCGATCTCCGCCATCACCTCGGCCGGGCTCATGCCCTGCGGCGCGGACTGCGCGGAGGTCGGATCCAGCGACAGCAGCAGCTCCGACCAGAGCCGGAACCGGTCCCGGTCGGCGCGGGGGATGCCGAGCATGTCGGACATGACGGTGAGCGGCAGCGGCACCGCGAAGTCCTCGACCAGGTCGAAGGTCCGTCCCTCGCGTTCGAGCAGCCCGTCGACCAGCTGGTCGGTGATCTGCTGGACGCCGGGGCGCAGCCGTTCGACGTACTGCGGCGTGAACGCCTGCTGCACCAGCCGGCGCTGCCGCGTGTGCTCGGGCGGGTCGACGCTGCCCATGCTGCCGCCGAGCAGCCGTACCACAGCCTCGGGCAGCGCCGGCGCCTCCATGCCCTCGGGCATCACTGTCGGACTGGTCTTGAACCGGTGGTAGTCGGTGAGGAAGCTGGTGCACTCGTCGTAGCCGGTGACCAGCCAGACGTCCTGGCCGGTGGGCATCCGAACCCGGGAGACCGGGTTGGTGTCGCGGAGGGCGGCGTAGGTGTCGTAGGCCGTGTCCCGTGCGGCTGGTGACATCAGGTCCGGTTGTTCGGAGGTCGTCACGTCGGCGTCCCCTCTCCAGCGTTCGGCCGCACCGGTCGGCGCCGGCTCCGGATGAGCATTTCCGGGCCATGGCGACACCTCTGCTCAGAGTTGAGCACCGGCCACCCTGCGCACTACTGCGCAGACGTCACCGGCCCTCTTCCGGTGGACTGCGTGCTGTTGTCCTGGTTCCCTTCGATGACGGAGCGCCGACGCATGGACCTCGAAACCACGGAGACCGAACGCCTGCGCACGCTGGACCAGCAGCGCGTGTGGCACCCGTACACCCCCACCGACGCCTACCTCAACGCCAAGCCCCTGGTGATCACCCACGGCGAGGGTGTCTACCTGGTGGACAGCGACGGCAACCGCTATCTCGACGCGGGCTCCTCGCTGGGCGTGAACATCCACGGCCACCAACGTCGGGAACTGAACGAGGCGCTGGCCGCGCAGGCGGCGAAGATCGCGCACACCACGCTCTACGGCATGACCCACCCGGGCGCGGCGGAACTCGCCGACCGGCTGGTCCGGCTCGCCCCGGAGGGCATCGACAAGGTGCTGTTCCTGGAGTCCGGCTCCAGCGCCGTGGAGACGGCGATGAAGATGGCGTACTCCTACTGGGTCTTCAAGGGATCGCCGCAGCGCAACAAGTTCGTGTCCATGGGCGGGGCCTTCCACGGCGACACCATCGGCGCGCTGTCGGTGGGCCAGATGACGATCCTGAAGAACTTCTACCAGCCGCTGCTGCGCGAGACCAGCTCGTTCGCCCAGCCGTACGCGTACCGCTGCGGGTTGTGCAACAACAACTGCAACCTTGCCTGCGCGGACACGCTGGAGGAGGTGCTGGAGCGTGAGGGCGACGAGGTCGCCGCCGTGCTCGTGGAGCCGCGCGTGCAGAACGTCAGCGGCATGATCGTGGCGCGCGACGGTCACCTGGCCCGGGTCGCCGAGATCGCCCGCCGGTACGGCGTCCTGCTCATCGCCGACGAGCTGGGTGTGGGCTTCGGCCGTACCGGCCCGATGTTCGCCTGCCAGGCCGACGGCGTGTCGCCCGACATCCTCTGCGTCGGCAAGGGCCTGACCGGTGGGTACATGCCGTTGACGGCGACGATGGCGTCGGCGGAGGTGTTCGACGCGTTCCGCGGTGACGGCAAGATGCTGCTGTCCGGGCACACGTTCTCCGGCAACCCGCTCGCCGTCGCCGTGGCGCTGGCGAGCCTGGACCTGTTCGAGAAGGACGACCTGATCCGGCACGGCCAGGCGCAGGCCGTGGTCCTGGCCGAGGAGCTGGACAAGTTCCGCAGCGTGGCGCACGTCGGCGACGTCCGGCAGTGCGGCCTGCTGGCCGCCGTCGAGCTGGTGGCCGACGTGGAGACGCGCGAGCCGTTCCCGATGGAGCTGGGCGTCGCGACGCGCATCACCGAGCGGTGCCGGGAACTCGGCATGATCATCCACTCGGCGCCGAGCGACACCATCGTGATCGTGCCGCCGCTGGTGATGACCGAGGAGGAGCTGCGCACGATGGCGCGGATCCTGCTCCAGGCGACGCAGGAGGTCGTGGCCTCACTGCCGGCCTGAGCGCGGAGAAACGGGAACGGGACGGGCGAGAGGCCCGTCCCGTTCCGTCGTCTCCGGACCGCCTCAGGACCGTCTCCGGACCGCCTCAGGACCGCACGGCGAGATCGGCCAGCAGCGCCTCGGCCAGCTCGGCGGGCGGGCCGGCCAGGTAGAAGTGCCCGCCGCTGAACACGCGCAGGCTGAAGCCGGCCGACGTGACGTCGGCCCAGGAACGCATCTCCACCACGTCGACCTCCGGGTCGGCGTCCCCGGTGAACGCCGACACGGGACAGCGCAGCGGCGGGCCGGGCAACTGCCGGTACGTCTCGTTGACCGCGAAGTCGGCGCGCAGCCCCGGCAGGAACAACGCCATCAGGTCGTGCCGGCGCAGCACCTCGTCCGGCGTGCCACCGAGCGCCGCGACCGCGGGCAGGAACTCGTCCGCGCCGAGCGTGTGCCGGTCCGGCCGGCGGGCGGGCAGGTGCGGCGCGCGCCGGCCGGAGACGAACAGCCGTGCCGGGCCGCCGCCCGGACCGGCGGACAGCCGCCGGGCGGTCTCGTAGGCGACCACCGCGCCCATGCTGTGGCCGAACAACGCGTACGGGCGGTCCGCGTGCGCGCTGATCGCGGCGGCCAGCGGGGGCACGAGGTGGTCGATGCTGGTGTACGGCGGCTCCCGCAGGCGGGACTCCCGGCCGGGCAGCACGACCGGGCAGACGCCCAGGTACGGCTCCAGCGCGGCGCGCCACGGCCGGAAGAACGAGCCGCCGCCCCCGGCGTGCGGGACGCAGTACAGCAGCATCGGAGCGTCCCGGTCGGCCGGGCCCTTGATCCACTGGTTGCTCATCGTTCCTCCTCGTCGGACCGCAGCACCACGTGCCCCACAGTGCCGGTGGCGCCGACCGCGGTGACGAGCGCGCGCAGCGGGACGCCGGTCCACGGCTCGGGCCGGCGCACGAACCGCACCGGCAGCGCGTCGAGGTCGACGAGCGGGTGGGGCGTCTCCGCCAGCAGGGTCGGTACGAGCCGGCGGTGCCGCAGCTGGAGGAGCACCTTGGTCAACTGCGCGAGCCCGGATGCGGCCTCCGCGTGGCCCAGGTTCGGCTTGAGGGTGCCGATCGGCACGCGTACCCCCTCGGGACCGGGCGCGGCGGCGGCCAGGAACCGGCCCACGGCCTCGATCTCGGCGGCGTCGGACAGGGCGGCGCCGGAGGCCGCGCACTCGACGTATCCGATGTCGGCGGGGGTGAGCCCGGCCCGGCTCACCGCCTCGGCGAGCGACCCGGCGAGGGTGGCCGCGTCGGGCGTGCCGAAGCGGCTCGTCGCGCCGCTGTGCCCCACCCAGGTGCTCTCCACCACGGCGTCGACGCGGTCGCGGTCCCGGCGCGCGTCGCCGAGCCGGCGCAGCAGCAGGGCGCCGGCGCCCTCGCCGGGCGACCAGCCGGCGGCGGTGGCGTCCAGTGCCGGGTGCGGCGTCTCGGCGACCAGGCCCAGACCGCGCAGCACCGCCACGTGGTACGGGTGCGCCAGCAGGTTGACCGCGCCGACCACAGCGGCGTCGCAGTCGCCCCGGTCGAGGCTCTCGGCCGCCTGGCGCAGGGCGGTGAGCGCCGAGGAACAGGAGGTGTCCACGGCGACGCTCGGGCCGCGGAAGTCGAAGGTGTGGGAGATCCGGTTGGCGATCTCGGAGCCGGTGCCGGAGATCCGGGCCGGGTCGCCGTCGCGCCACCGGTCGGTGCCGGCGAGGCGGTGGTCGTGCCACATCACACCGACGAAGACACCGACCCGGCCGAGGGACGCCGGGGTGTGGCCGGCGTCCTCCAGGCACGCCCACACCACTTCGAGCAGTACGCGTACCTGCGGGTCGAGGACGGCGGCCTCGGCCGGCGCGATCCCGAAGGCCATGCTGTCGAACGTCTCCAGGCCGGACAGGTAGCCGCCGGCCGGTCCGGAGCCCCGCCCGGGCGGGGGCGGAGTGATCGCGCAGTGGCCGGCGTCGAGGTTGCGCCAGAGCGTCCCGACGTCGTCCGCGCCGGGGTAGCGGCCGGCCACCCCGACCACGGCGATCTCGCGCGGCCCGGCGACGGACGGCGGACCGGCGGCGGGGGTGCCGGGCGTCTCGGCCTCGTCGTCGGGCGTCACCGGACCGCACAGGAACGCCTGCTGGAACACGTGGCCGTCGTCCAGCCGCAACGCGGCGCGGACCGGCGCCTCGGCGACCGCGCCGACCGGGCACAGTCCCAGCCCGTGGTCGGCCTGGGCGCCCATCAGCACCTGGCCGAGGTAGCCGGCCTCCAGCGCGAGGTACCGGTCGGCGTCGTCGCCGTAGAGCGGGCGGATCGCCCGCGCCTGCCCGACGAGGAGGAGCTGGAACGCCGCCCGGTCGTACACCGGGCGGTTGTAGACGAAGTGCGCGGTGCGGTCCAGGGCCGATCCGTCGCCGATGCGGCGCAGCGTGTGTTCGTCGGGGTGGTGGTAGTAGACGCCGGCCGGCAGCCCGGTGACCCGGTCGCCGGGCACGTGGACGTAGACCTGCACGCCGTAGGTGTCGCCGGCCGACGGGTACAGCCGCCGCGTCCGGTCGCCGTCGGACAGTGGACGCAGCAGGCTCAGCAGGTCCGCCACAGTGGACAGCGGCACGGGCCGGCCGAGGAAGTCGCGGCGCGAGGCCCGTCGCCGGTACCGCCGTGGCGCGGGGCGCTCCCCGGGCAGCGGCACGGCCTCGCCGTCGTCGCGCAGGTCGAGCCGGGCCGCGGCGAAGGCGGACCGTTCGGTGGGGGAGAGCACGTCGACCGTCCGCGGAGGCGGCGCGACGGCCGGGGACGGGTCCGCGGGTACGGGCGCGGGCGTGCCGGGCGACAGGTGCGCGGCGATGCCGTCGATCGTCGGGTTCTCCAGCAGCGCCGCCACCGGCACCCGCGTGCCGAGACGCTCGTGCAGCCGGGCCGAGACCTGGACCATGGTGAACGACGTGGCGCCCTGGTCCCACAGGTCGGCCGCCGGGTCGACGGTCTCGCCGAGCAGTTCGCCGAACAGTTCCGTGAGCACCTGACGGACACCGGGCTCGTGCGGAGCGTCCGCCGGTCCCGGCGGGTCCGGCGGCCCGACCGGCGACGTGACCGGCGGCAGCGGCCACGGCAGCCGGGCGCGGTCCAGCTTGCCGTTGTCGGTGGCGGGGAACTGCTCCAGCACGGCCAGATGGCTCGGCACCATGTAGTCGGGCAGCGTCTCGGCGGCGAAGGCCCGCAGGTCGCGGACGGCCGGTGCGGCGCCGCCGGAGGACAGCAGGTACGCCACCAGCTTGCGTTCGCCGCCCTCCTCACGGGCCACCACCACCGCGTCCTTGACGCCCGGATGGCCGCGCAGCCGGTGCTCGATCTCGCCGAGTTCGACCCGGAATCCGCGGATCTTCACCTGGTGGTCGGCCCGGCCCAGGAAGGTCAGGTTGCCGTCCGGCAGGAACGCCGCCCGGTCGCCCGTGCGGTACATCCGGTCGCCGGGCGGCCCGAACGGGCACGGCACGAACCGGTCCTCGGTGAGGTCCGGCCGGTTGTGGTAACCGGCGCTGAGCACCTCCCCGGCGATGTAGAGGTCGCCCTCGACGCCGGGCCGGCACGGGCGCCGGTCGTCGTCCAGGACGTAGTAGCGGGCGTTGTCGATCGGCCGGCCGTAGGGGATGCTGCGCCACCCGGGCTCGACGGTCCCGACGCGGTACCAGTTCGACCACACGGTGGCCTCGGTCGCCCCGCCGAGGTTGACGATCTCGGCGGCGGTGAAACAGGCCCGCAGCTCGTCGGGCAGGGACAGCGGCGTGTGGTCACCGCTGAGGAACACCAGCCGCAGGTCGGTCGTGCCGGGCCGGCCGCGGTGCGCGGCGGTCAGCGGTACGACGTGCGCCAGGGTGGTCGGCGCGGAGTTCCAGAACGTGACCGGCTCCCGCAGCAGGACGTCCAGCAGCAGCGCCGGGTCCTTCTGCTGCTCGGAGTCGGCGACGTAGATCGAGGCGCCGTAGCCGAGCAGCCCGAGGATGTCGAACACGGACAGGTCGAAGCCGAGCGAGGTCACGCACAGCCCGGTGTCCTCCGGTCCGAAGCGGAACGTCCGGCGCGCCCAGTGCAGGAGGTTGTGCACGGCCCGGTGGGTGACCGCGACACCCTTGGGCCGGCCGGTGCTGCCGGAGGTGAAGATGACGTAGGCGAGGTCGTCCTCGCCGGTGCACGGCTCCGGATCCGGCACCGCTGCGGAACCCACCCGGTCGGCGTGGACCACGGCGATCCCGTCCGGCCGGCCCGGCGCCGGCAGGTCCAGGTCGCTCGTCGTGACGAGCGCGACCGCGCCCGCGTCGGCGAGCATCAGCGCGGCGCGCGCCGGCGGCAGCGACGGCTCCACCGGCAGGTAGGCGCCACCGGCCTTGAGCACGCCGTACACGGCGGCGACCATGAGCGGCCCCCGGGCGACGCTGATCCCGACCACGGACCCGGCGCCGACGCCCGCGGCGCGCAGCCGGACCGCGATCCGGTTCGCCACCGCGTTCAGCTCACCGAAGGACGTGGTCCCGTCGCGCCCGCGTACGGCCACCGCCTCGGGCCGGGTCCGGGCCTGGGCCTCGAACAGCAGGTGCACCGGCCCGGCGTGCGGGAACTCGACGGCGGTGTCGTTCCACCCGTACACGACGTCGCTGAGGTCGGCCAGTTCGGCCAGCGCCGACCGGTACGCGTCGAAGATCCGGTCCAGGTCGTCGTCGCCGATCGCACCCTCGGTGGCGTCCCAGAACAGCCGCAGCGTGTCGTCGCCCTCGTCGATCGCGATGCAGTCCAGCGCCACGTCGGGCGTGCACGTCAGCCACGGGCCGGCTGTCACGCCGTCCGGCAGCGGCACGTCGCCGAGTTCGAGCAGCCCGGTGCACACGACCGGGTACCCGGCGCCGCCGTCGCGCATCCGCCGCAGCACCAGCCGCCGCAGCTCGGCCAGGCCCGAGGCGCCGTCCGCCGCCGCGTCGGCGGTGATCTGCCGGTCGTAGCGCCCGGCGAGGTCGAGCAGGCCCTCGCCCGGTTCGCCGGCGGCCAGCCAGCTCAGCGCGGTCAGCTCGGCGGGCCGGAACGGCTCGGACCGCGGCGTCCAGCGCACCAGCGGCACCGCGAAGCGGTCGCGGTGGCAGGTGCCGATCGCTGTGGTGAGCGCGGCCATGAGCAGCGCGTCGAGGGCGAGGCCGCGTTCCCGGGCCAGCCGCCGGATCCGCGTCCAGCCCGGCACCCGGGCGGTACGCCGCCGCCGTGGCCCGGTGCGCGCCTCGACCGGCGGGCCGGGCGGAAGGTCGGCCAGGCGGTCCTGCCAGTACCGGCGGGCGTGCGGGTCCGGTGCCGCCTGCGGTGCGCGGGGCGGCCCGGCCACCGGCGTGCCCGGCTCGGCGTAGCGGCGCATCAGCTCGCGCAGCAGCAGGTGGATGCTTCGGCCGTCGGCCACCAGCAGGTCCAGCGCCACGTGCACGGTGGCCCCGCCTGCCTCGTCCACCTGGACGCGCAGCTCACCCTGGGGGAGCCGGCCGAGCGGGAAGGCCCGGCCCACCATGTCCCGCTGCACCGCGTCGGGCGACGGCACGCCGCCCGCTTCGCCCGGCCCGGTCACCGGGATGTGCCACCGGTCCGGCACGTCGTCGCAGGTGACCAGCCGTCCGTCCGGGGTGACGACGGTCCGCAGCGGCTCGTGCGCGGCGAGCAGACCCAGCCAGGCCGCCTCCAGCCGGGGCAGGTCGAGCCGGTCGACGGCGAAGGCGTGCACCACCTGGCAGCCGCTCCACGGGCCGGTGCCGCCCGTGGTCCGGGCCACGAAGTACGCCTGCTGGAGGTCGTTCAGGGGCCGGCCGGCGTCGTCGGGGACGGGCCGTAGCCAGCGCAGCGTGTTGACGAACCAGGCGAAGGTCGCGGCGACCACGCCCGGGCCGAAGGCGTCCTCCGCGACGTCCCACCGCACGCGCAGTTCGCCGTCGCGCTCGCCGATCTGCGCGTCGAGCGTGACGCCAGTGGTCTGGCTGACCGCGTACCGGCCGTCGGCGCCGGTCCCGCCCACGTCGAGCAGGCTGGTGAACACCACCGGCAGCTGCGCCGGGACCGGCAGCCGGCGGGACCGCAGCTCACGGAGCGCGGCCACACCGGGCACGTCGGCGTGCTCGAGGTCGCGGCGCAGCCGGTCGTGGACCGCCCGGGCGGCCTCGGCGAACGGCCGCCCGGTCGTCGCCTCGGCGACGAACACGGTGGTCGAGGTGAACGGCCCGGGCACACCCGCCGCCTCGGCGGGCAGCCAGAGCCGGCTGTTCGTGGTCAGCACGAGCGAGAACGCCGCGTCGGCGCCGGCCCGCCGCAGTGCCTCGGTGAAGGCGGTGAGCACCACAGCGGTCGGTGAGACGCCGAGATCGCCCGCGTACGCGGTCACCGCGGCCCACTCGCGTCGCGTCAGCGCCGCCGTGTACGGCACCCGCACCGGGCCGGGCTCCACGCCGGAGGTGGGCAGGGCGGGTCCGGGCGGCAGGTCGCGCAGCGCGTCGGCCCAGTACTCCAGGCCGGCGCGGTACCCGTCGCCGTCGCGGTGGGCGGCGAGGGCCACGCCGAGGTCCCGCAGGCCGGCGCCGGGGGCGGGCAGCTCGCGCCCGGGGTCGTCGTGGAGCGCCCGGAGCTGACCGACGAGCAGCTCCAGCCCGGCGCCGTCGACGATCGCCGCGTCGACGCTGAGGTGCAGCACGCCGCCGCCGTCCGGGGCCCGGGTCACCTCGACCGTCCACAACGGCTCGTCGCCCGGGCCGTAGGAGTGGTGGGAGAGGCGCCGGCGTACGTCCTCGGCGTCGTCGCCGACCGGCATGGTCCAGTCCGGCGGCCGCTCGGCCACCCGCTGGCGCCCGTCGGGGGTCAGCACGAGCCGCAGCGCCTCGTGGTGCCCGACGAGCCGCCCCCACGCCGCGCGCAGGCGGTCCACGTCCAGGTCGGCGACGTCGTACTCACGGTAGAGGTGGCAGCCGGGCAGACCGGTCGCCTTGGCCAGCAGGTACCCCTCCTGGAGCGGGGTGAGCGGGAACGGTTCGTGCCGCCGCCCGGGCTCGGGGCGTACGTCGGGACGCAGCCCCGCGCCGGCGGGCGCGGCGTGGGCGGCCAGCTCGGCCAGCTCCCGGGCGGTGGCGCAGCGGCGCAGCGCGTCGGTCGGCAGCTCGGTGCCGAACGCGGCGCCGACCTCCAGCAGCAGCCGCGCGGCGGCGAGGGAACCGAGTCCCAGGTCGCCCAGGGCCGTGTCGGCGTCCGCTGTGACCCCGGCCGGCAGCACGCCCGACAGGACGTCCAGGACGATCTCCACGCGGTCCGGGATGGCGGTCTGCTCGTTCATGCGCTCCCCGCTCCGAAGGCCGGCGTTCGCCGCAACCTAAGCGGCGCCGGACCGGACGTGCTGCTCAACTCTGGGCAGCACGTCCGTCCGGCGGGCCGGACAGTCCAAGTCGTGTCCTTACGACCGAAGTCCGCCTGGGTGTTCCCGGGGCAGGGCGCGCAGCGCCGGGGCATGGGCGGTGACCTGTTCGACCGCTTCCCGGACGAGTGCGCCGCCGCCGACCGGATCATCGGCGTACCGGTGACCCGGCTGTGCCGGGACGACGACCTGCTCGGCGACACCCGGTACGCCCAGCCGGCGCTGTTCGTCGTCGGCGCGCTGGCCTACCTGGCGGCACGCGACGAGGAGCCGCCGCCGGACTACCTCGCCGGGCACAGCCTCGGCGAGTACGCGGCGCTGTTCGCGGCCGGCTGCCTGGACTTCGAGGAGGCGCTGCGCCTGGTGTGCCGCCGCGGCGAGATCATGGCCCGGGCGGCCGGCGGCGGCATGCTCGCCGTCCTCGGTGAACGGCTGGACCGGCTGCCCGGGGTACTCGCCGACGCCGGTGTCGACGACGTGGACGTGGCCAACGACAACGCCGACGGCCAGGTGACGCTCTCCGGCCCGCGCGAGTCGCTGTCGGCGGCGGCGCGGGCGGTCACCGGCGCCGGTCTGGGCCGATGCGTCCCGCTTCCGGTGGCCGCCGCGTTCCACTCGCGGTACATGCGCGTCGCGGCGGGCGAGTTCGCCGAGGTGCTGTCGCAGGTCCGCTTCGCGCCGCCGCGGGTGCCGGTGATCTCCAACGTGACCGCCCGGCCGCACGACCCGCTGCTGCTGCCCGACCTGCTCGCCGTGCAGCTGCGTCGCCCGGTGCGGTGGCGCGAGACCATGGCGTATCTGGTCGGCCGCGGCGTGCGCACGGTGCGCGAGCTGGGTCCGGGCCGTGTGCTGACGGACCTGTTCCGTCCGGTGCTCGCGGCGGCGCCGGCCGTGCCGGACGGCGGCGATCCGGGACCGGCGGCGCTCGGCTGTCAGCGGTTCCGCGCCGACTACGGCGTCACGTGGTCCTACCTCGCCGGCTCGATGTACCGCGGGATCAGCTCGGTGGCGATGGTCGCCCGCCTGGGCAAGGCGGGCCTGCTCGGCTTCTTCGGCGCGGGCGGCTTCGACCGCGACGAGGTCGAGGCGGTCCTGCGCTCGCTCACCGCGGATCCCGGTCCGGGCCGCTTCGGCATGAACCTGCTGGCGATGCCGGACAACCCGGCGCTGGAGTCGGCGCTGGCGGAGCTGTACGTCCGGCACGACGTCCGCTACGTCGAGGCGGCCGGGTACACCGGGGTCACCGCGGCCCTGGTGCGGTTCCGCTTCGCCGGCGCGCACCTGAGCGCCGACGGCACCCCGGTCGCCGTCCGGCACGTCGTGGCGAAGGTGTCCCGGCCCGAGGTCGCGGCCGCGTTCCTGGCCCCGCCGCCGCCGGCGATGCTCGCCGCTCTCGTGGCCGAGGGCGCGCTGTCCGCCGGGGAGGCAGCCGCGGCGGCGCGGCTGCCGGTGAGCGGCGACCTGTGCGCCGAGGCCGACTCGGCCGGGCACACCGACGCGCGGTCCCCGTTCACCCTCGTGCCGGACCTCGCCCTGCTGCGCGACGCGGAGATGCTCCGGCACCGGTACCACGAACGGATCCGGGTCGGCGCCGCGGGCGGCCTGGGCACCCCGGAGGCGGTCGCCGCGGCGTTCGTGCTCGGCGCCGACTTCGTGGTCACCGGGTCGATCAACCAGGCCACGCCCGAGGCCGGGACGTCACCCGAGGTCAAGGACCTGCTGGCAGGCGCCGGGATCCAGGACACGGCGTACGCGCCGGCCGGTGACACGTTCGAGTTCGGCTCCCGCGTGCAGGTGCTGCGCCGTGGCACGATGTTCGCGGCGCGGGCCACCCAGCTGCTCCAGCTCTACCACCGCTACGACACCTGGGACGAGGTGCCCGCCGCGATCCGCGACGCCGTGGAACGGACCACCTTCCGCCGGCCGTTCGCGCAGGTGTGGCGGGAGACCGAGCGGCACTACCGGGACACCGGCCGGGCCGCGGAGGTGGAGCGCGCCGGCCCGCGACGGCGGATGGCACTGGCGTTCAAGTGGTACTTCGCCCACGCCACGGAGGTGGCGCTGCGCGGCGACACCACCGAACGGGCGAACTTCCAGGTCCACACCGGACCGGCGATGGGCGCCTTCAACAGGTACGTGCGCGGCACCGAACTGGCCGACTGGCGGCTGCGGCACGTCGACGTCATAGCCGAACTGCTGATGCGCGGGGCGGCCGACGTCCTGCGCCGGCACTGTCCGCCGGTGGCCATTAGTGAGCAGAGCCGCTGGTCCGATGCTGACTAGCGTGTCCGGGCGCCCACCGAACCAGCCGAAGCGAAGGAGTCTCCGATGACCACCACATCGAGTCCGCCGTTCGTGTTGCCGACCGCCCAGGCCCAGACCACGATCGACCGGGCCGCGATCCTGCACTCGGGCAACGCCGGCGTGATCGTCGAACGGGTCGGTCAGTTGCGTGCCGAGTTCCGCTCCGAGGCCCGGCAGTTCGCCCGGGAGCTGTCGGAGTACCTCAACACCAACTACGCCGGCATCATCACGGTGTTCGTCTACGAGGAGACCTTCGGCACGAAGGACCGCCTCCACTGGCTGATGCACCTGAAGTCGCTGCACGCGTACGAGACGCTGATCGAGATGGGCAGCCGCGACGCCGGCTGGCGGGACATCATCATGCGCCAGCGCATCGACCCCGCGCGCGGCGGCGGCACGTGGGACCGGATGTTCCTCGACGGCGACCTGCACGAGACGGTGCTCATCCCGTCGGCCTTCGGCATGTACGGCACGTCGGACGAGACGCCGGACTCGGTGCGGACCACCGAGGGCGCCGCCACGTTCACCGTACCCACCGCGCAGCTCCAGACCGACGTGCCGGTCGAGGACCAGCTCAACTCCGCCACCTGCGGCATCCTCATGCACCGCACCGGCGAGCTGCGCTACGAGTTCCGGGCCGAGGGGCGCGCGTTCGCCCGGGCGCTGTGCGAGAGCTGGAACCGGGCGCTCGCCGGCCACGCCACCATCTACCTGTACGAGGAGGCGTTCGGCCGGTCCGACCGCATCCACCACTTCATCCACCTGAAGTCGCTCAGCTCGTACTACACGCTGATGGGCGTCCGCGCGATGAGCGACCCGGCCACCCGCGAGGTGTTCACCCGCCAGTGGATCCCGGAGGAGAAGGGCGGCGGCGGCTGGGAACGGATGTTCGTCCAGTCCAGCCTGTCCGACCTGTCGCTCACGCCCCAGCACTGGGGCATGTACGCCACCAAGACGGAGCGGTGACCGATGCCCGTGACTGACTGCCTGCACACGATCTTCTCCCGGCGGGCGGCGGAACAGCCGCACCGGATCGCGGTGACCTGCGGCGACCACCGGCTGTCCTACAGCGAGCTGGACCGCCTGTCCGGTGAGCTGGCCGAGCGGCTGCGCGGGTACGGGGTCGGCCCCGGCGTCCACGTCGGGGTGTGCGTGGACCGCTCGGTCGACCTGGTCGTGTGCGTCCTGGCGGTGGTGAAGGCGGGCGGCGCCTACGTGCCGGTGGACGCCGAGCATCCGGCCGCGCGGGTCGCGGCCGTGCTGGCCGGCAGCCGGGTTCCGGTGACGGTGGCGGTGACCCGTACCGCCGACTCGCTCGCGGAGTGGTCGGGTCCGGTGCTGTGGGCCGACGACAGCGAGGACGACGACGACACCGACGACGAGGACGGCGAGGGCACGGCCGCCGAGGCCGCGGCCGGTGCCGGCCCGGCGGACCGGGCCGTCGGCGCGGACGCGGTACGGGAGCCCGCCGGTGAGGCCGGGCCGGACGACCCCGCGTACGTCATCCACACGTCGGGCTCCACCGGGGCGCCGAAGGGCGTGGAGGTGTCGCACCGCAGCGTCGTGGCGCTACTGGAGCACGGCGCGGAGCGCTTCGGCTTCGGCGGCGACGACACGTGGACGCTGTTCCACTCGATCGGCTTCGACTTCTCCGTCTGGGAGCTGTGGGGGGCGCTGCTGTCCGGCGGCCGGCTCGTCGTCGTACCGGGGCGCGTCGCCCGGACCCCGGCGCTGATGCTGGACCTGGTGCGGCGCGAACAGGTCACGGTGCTCAACCAGACCCCGTCGGCGTTCCGCCAGCTCGCCGCCGCCTACCTGGCCGACGAGGGCCCGGACGACCTGCGCCTGGTGGTGTTCGGCGGCGAGCGGCTCGACGTCGCGATGCTGGCGCCGTGGATCGCCCGGCGCGGCGACGACCGGCCGGAACTGGTCAACATGTACGGCATCACCGAGGTGACCGTGCACGCCACCGAACGCCGGATCGTCGCGGCGGACCTCGACCGGCCGTCGGTGAGCCCGATCGGCCGGCCCCTGCCCGGCGTACGGATCGAGCTGCGCGACGAGACCGGTGCGCCGGTGCCGGACGGCACGCCGGGGGAGCTGTACGTGGCGGGCGCCGGGCTGGCGCGGGGCTACCTGCACCAGCCGGAGCTGACCGCCGAACGTTTCGCCGAGTCCGGCGGTGAACGCTGGTACCGCTCCGGGGACCGGGCCGTGCGGACCGACGGCGACCTGGTCTACCTCGGCCGGGTCGACAGGCAGTTGAAGGTCCGCGGCTACCGGATCGAGCCGGGCGAGGTGGAGGCGGCGATCCTGGCGCACCCCGGCGTCGGCACCGCGCTGGTGACCGCCCAGGACTTCGGCGAGGGCGACGTACGCCTGGTCGCCTACGTCGCGCCCCCGCCCGGCGCGGACCCGTCCGCGCTCACCGAGGCGGACCTCGCCGTGACCGTGGCGGACCTGCCCGGCTACCTGCGGCCGTCCCGCTTCCACGTGGTCGCCGACATCCCGCTCACCGTGCAGGGCAAAGCCGACGTGGCGGTCCTGGACCGCCTGGCCGAGCCGGCCGAGCAGGCCGAGCAGGCCGGCGACGACGCGGTGTCCGGGGTGAAGGCCATCGCCGACGAGGTGCTGCGCCGCGACGTGCCGGTGGACGGCGACCTGTTCGACCTGGGCGCCACGTCGCTGGCCCTGACCCGGATCGTGGCCATGGTGAACGACCGGTTCGGCATCGCGCTGACCGGCGCCGAGATGGAGGAGCCCACGGTCGGGTGCCTCGCCGAGGTGGTGGACGCGTCCCGACGCCACCATTCCCTGCAACAGGTAGGAGGATGACATGGAGGACGACTACACGCTCACCGACGAGGAGCTGGCCGACTTCCACCGCAACGGGTACTTCGGCCCGTTCCCGGTGTACGAGGTCGAGGAGATGCAGCGGCGGTGGCGGCGGGAACGGCTGCGCCTGCTGGACCGCTCGCACGCGGTCTACCAGGACGAGGCCGCGCTCTCCGGGAACACCAACATCTCCAACTACGACCGGCACCTGGACAACGAGTTCCTGGCCGACCACATCTGCCACCCGCGGATCGTCGACCGCGTCGTCAGCGTGCTCGGCCCGGACGTGCAGTGCTGGCGGTCGGAGTTCTTCCCCAAGTACCCGGGCGACGAGGGCACCGACTGGCACCAGGCCGACACGTTCGCCAACGCCTCCGGCAAGCCGCAGATCCTCTGGCCCGGCGACGCGAAGGACTTCGGCGGCACGATCACCGTCTGGACGGCCTTCACCGAGGCCAACGAGGAGACCGGGTGCCTCCAGTTCATCCCGGGCACCCACCGGACGATGTTCTACGACGAGACCAAGCGCATGCACTACGACCCGGCCTCCATCAACAGCACCGACAAGGACGGCGTACGCCGCGGGTTCTTCGGCTACGACTACCGCGAGCTGCAGATCGACCCGGACTGGAAGCCCGACGAGTCCAAGGCGGTGTCGATGGTGATGCGGCCCGGCGAGGCGATCATGTTCTGGTCGACGCTGATGCACGCGTCGCTGCCGCACGCGGGACGCACCGAGGAGATGCGGCTCGGCTTCGCCGGCCGGTACGTGCCGGTGTCGGTGGACGTCTACCCGGACACCGACGTCATCGAGGAGTACGGCGGCGCCGTGTCGCTGGACCGCTGGGGCTCGGTGCTCGTCGCGGGACACAACGGCAACCCGCACAACCGGATGGCGACCGAGACCACGCGCGGCCACCGGTTCACCCGGCGGGACCGCTCCGGGGCGCGGGTGTCACCGGCATGACCGTCTTCGAGGTCGTGAAGGCGAGCCTCGTCGAGGTCGTCCCGGACGTCGACCCGGCGAGCGTCACCGCCGGGCGCACGCTGAGCGACCTCGGCTGCACGAGCATCGACCGGGCCGAGGTCGTGACGCTGGCCATGGAGCGGCTCGGCATCGTGGTGCCGATCTCCGAGTTCCGCGACGTCAACGACCTCGACCGGATCGTCGAGCTGCTGCGGACGCACATGTGAGCACGGTCGCGGTGACCGGCACCGGGATCGTCTGCGCGATCGGTGCGGACGTCCCGTCGTTCACCACGGCGCTGCGGGCGGGCCGCAGCGGTGTCGTCGGCACCGCTGACGGCCTGGCCGCGCCGATCACCGGGTGGTCGTTCGACGACGCGGTGGCCGGCGTGCCCGAGCCGCTGCGCCGCCGGGCGGTCCGGGCCGCGGCGCGCGCGCCGCAGCCGGTGCGGGCCGCCGTCGCGGCGGCGCTCCAGGCGTGGACCGGGGCCGGCCTGCCCGGCGCCCGGATCCCCGGCGACCGGGTCGGGATCGTGGTGGCCGGGCACAACCTGACCGCGCGGTACACGCACGAGCTGTACCGGACCTGGCAGGAACGGCCGGCGTACCTGCCGGCGCGGTTCGCCCTGCACGTCCAGGACACCGACCACGTCGGGACGCTCAGCGAGGTGCTGTCCGCCACCGGCGAGGGTTTCACCGTCGGCGGGGCCTCGGCCAGCGGCAACGTCGGCATCGTGCACGCCGCCCGGCTGGTCGCCGCCGGCGCGGTGGACTGCTGCGTCCTGGTCGGCGCGGTCACCGAGCTGACGCCGATGCACCACCGGGGTTTCGCGGTGCTCGGCGCGCTCGCCGAGCCGGGTGGCGACCCGGCCGCCGCCTGCCGGCCGTTCGACCACGACCGGCGCGGCTTCGTCCCCGGCGAGGCCGCCGCGGCGCTGGTGCTGGAACACCCGGCCGCCGCGGCCCGGCGTGGCGCGGCGGTCCTGGCGACGGTGGCCGGGTACGCCCTCGGCCTGGACGCCAACCGGCTCGCCGACCCCGACGCGGCCGGGCAGGCCCGCGTGATCCGGGCCGCCCTGGCCGCCGCGGGGCTGGCCCCGCACGAGGTGGACTACGTCAACGCCCACGCCACCGGTTCCCGGCTGGGCGACGAGACGGAACTCGCGGCGCTGCACGACGTGCTCGGCGCCGCCGCCGGCCGGCCGTGGGTGAACGCCACCAAGGCGCTGACCGGTCACTGCCTCGGCTCGGCCGGGGTGGTCGAGGCCGTCGCCACCGTCGCGCAGCTCACCGGCGGCTTCGTGCACCCCAACCCGAACCTGGCCCGACCGATCGATGCCCGGATCCGGTTCGCCGGCGCCGGGCCCGAGCCCGCCCGGCTGCGGTACGCGCTGTCCACCGGCTTCGGCTTCGGGGGCATCAACACGGCCGTGGTCCTCGCCCGTACCGCCGATGGAGGTTGAACGATCATGTACGACGTCGTCGTCGTCGGGGCCCGCTGCGCGGGCGCGCCGACCGCCATGCTCCTGGCCCGCCAGGGCCACCGGGTGCTGCTGCTGGACCGCAGCGCCTTCCCGGCCGACAAGCTCTCCACGCTGTACATCCAGCAGCCGGGCGTCGCGCGGCTGGCTCGCTGGGGTCTGCTGGACGCGCTTCGGGCCACCGGCTGCCCGCCGCTGGACCACGTCGTCTACGAGCTGGGTGACGTGCGCGTCGAGGGCTGCTGCAGCGGCATCGACGGCATCCGCGCGGCGTACGCGCCCCGCCGCTCGATCCTGGACCCGCTGCTGGCCGGCGCCGCTGTCGACGCCGGCGCCGAGTTCCGCGACGACTGCCGCGTCACCGGCCTGCTGTGGGAGGACGACCGGGTCGTCGGTGTGCGCACCGACCGCGGCGACGAGCGGGCCGCACTGGTCGTCGGCGCCGACGGGATGCGCTCCACCGTCGCCGGGCTCACCGGCGCGCCCACGACGACGTCCCACCCGCCGCTGACCTGCGCGTACTACGCGTTCTGGGACGGGCCGAAGACACACTTCGAGATGTACGAGGGCGACACCGGCTGGGTGTCAGCGGTGCCGACGAACGACGGCGCGGTGCTCATCGCCGCCTACTACCCGCAGCAGCGCTTCGACGAGGTCCGGCACGACGCGCGCGCGGCCTACCTCGACAACGTGCGGACCAACGCGCCGCGGCTGTACGAGCAGATGGAGCGCGGCCGGCAGATCGGCGGCGTGCACGGCACGGGTGACCAGCAGAACTTCTTCCGCCGCGCGCACGGCCCGGGCTGGGCGCTCGTCGGCGACGCCGGCCACCACAAGGACTCGCTGACCGCGCGCGGCATCTCCGACGCGTTCATGCAGGCCGACCTGCTCGCCGAGTCGGTGGGCGAGCACCTGGCCGACCGGACACGGCTCGACGCCGCGCTGGCCGACTACGACCGGGAACGCGAGCAGCGGCTGATGGAGAACTACCAGGCGACCCTGCTGGTGGCCCAGGCCGAGGCCCGGGACAAGCGCCGCGCGCTGCTGCGCGCCGTCGGCAGCAGCCCCGAACTGACCACCCGCTACTTCGACGCGGTGGCCGGGATCGTGCCGCTGCGGGAGCTGTACACACCGGAACTGATGGCGCTGATGTCCGCCCCGACGGCCCCCTGACACCGCGCCCTATTGAGCAGACACCCGTGCCGGTGATCGGCGACCGTCAGATCCGCAGACGTCTTGCGATCCGACCTCACCGGCACGACCTTTGTGGAGGAACCATGTCGCCCACCCCTTACGACTCGCCCTTCAATCGCCGCGCGCTGCTCCGGATGGGGCTCGTCGCGGGCGCCGCGGTGGCCGGCGTGCCGCTGCTGTCGGCCTGCGGCGACGACGACGAGCAGCCGTCGCCGGCGGCGGCCGGCGGGGGGTCGCTGACGGTGCTGAAGGTGGGCGCGCCGAACGCGGTCACCGACGCCGAAGCCGGCAACCCGCTCCTGACCAGCATCGGCGCGACCCTCATCGTCATGCGGCACGTGTACGACTCGCTGATGGTGCTCGACAACGGCGAGTACAAGTACCAGCTCGCCGAGTCGGTGCAGCCGAACGCCGACGGCAGCGTGTGGACGATCAACCTGCGCTCCGGGGTGACGTTCCACGACGGCAAGCCGGTCACCGCGGCCGACGTGGTGCACAGCATCCGTACGCTCGGCGCCAAGCCCAGCAACCGGGCCTCCGTCTACGCCAACGTCGACCTCGCCAAGGTGACAGCCGTCAACGACCGCACCGTCACCGTCCCGCTGCTGACCCCCCGCGGTGACTTCAAGGAAGCCGTCCTCGTCGTCTTCTCGCCGGTCTTCCCGGCCGGCATGACCGAGTTCAGCAAGCCGATCGGCTCGGGCCCGTACCGGCTGGCCGAGCGCAACGGCACCACGACCCGGCTGGTCGCCAACGAGCAGTACTGGGGTGGCAAGCCGAGCGTCGCCGAACTCCAGATCGTCGGCATCCTCGACGCCGGCGCCCGGCTGTCGGCGCTGAAGGCGGGACAGGTCGACTACGCCGTCAGCATCAGCTCCACCGGCGCGAAGACCGAGGCGGCGAACAGCGAGCTCACCGTCGTACGCGGCGGTCCGGCGAACGCCAACGCGCTGTCGTTCGCGATGAACCAGAAGCTCGCGCCGTTCGACGACGTCCGGGTCCGCCAGGCGGTCCGGCTCGCCGTGGACCGGCAGGCGCTCGTCGACAACGCGCTGCTCGGGCTCGGCTCGACGGCCGACGACGTGGTCGGCAAGAGCCTGCCCGGCTACGCCGACCTGCCGGCGCGCGCCCGTGACCTGGAGCAGGCGAAGCGGCTGTTCGCCGAGGCCGGGATCACGAAGCTGACGCTGCGGACCGGCGAGATCGTCCCCGGCATGCTCAACGCCAGCCGGCTGATGGCCCAGCAGCTCAAGGAGGCGGGCGTCGAGCTGACCCTCCAGGAGATCTCGCCCGACGCCTACTACGCCGACCTCATGACGCTGGCCACGCACCCGTTCCAGGCGTTCTACTACGTCAACCGGCCGGCCGCCGTGCACCTGTCGGCGGTGACCCACGGCAAGGCGCCGTTCAACGTCACCGGCACGTCGGCGGCCTACCAGGCGCGGCTGGCCAAGGCCCAGGCGACTGTCGACGACAACGCCCGCGCCGAGGCGTTCAAGGCGTTGCAGGAGGAGTTCTACAAGGAGGGCGGCGATCTGCTGTGGGGCTTCCAGGAGCAGCTGGACGCCGCCCGTAAGGGGATCAGCGGGGTCCGCACGATGCAGTCGGTCCAGCTGTTCGACCGGGCGACCGGGCCGGCGTGACCGCGCTCGGGTTCCTGGCCCGACGGCTGCTGGCGACGGTGGCCACGCTGTTCGCGGTGGCGGTGGTGCTCTTCGCCGGCTCGGAGGTGCTCCCGGGTGACGCCGCGTCGGCGTCACTCGGGCCCGACGCCACCATCGAGGAGGTCGCGCAGCGCCGGGCCGAACTCGGCGTCGACCGGCCCTGGCCGGTGCGGTTCGTCGAGTGGGGGACCGCGGCGCTGCGCCTCGACCTGGGCACCAGCACCTCGATGCACCGGCCGGTGGTGGACGTCGTGGCCGAGCCGCTGGCCGCCACCGGCCTCCTGGTCGGGCTCACCGCGGCGGTGACGGTGCCGCTGGCGATGGGACTGGGGCTGCTCACCGGGCTGCGGCCGGGCGGCCGGGTGGACCGGGCGGTGTCGGCCGTCGCGGTGGTGGCGGTGTCGATCCCGCAGTTCGTCACCGCCGGCCTGCTCGTGCTGGTCTTCGCCGACCTGTGGCCGCTGCTGCCGGCGATCTCGCTGCCGCCGCTGGGCGGCGGACCGCTGGACCGGCCGGAGATCCTGGTGCTGCCGGTGGTCGCGCTGACGCTGTTCGGCGCGGCGTGGGCGAGCCGGATCGTGCGGGCGACTGTCATCGACGCGGACGCGATGCCCCACGTCGAGGCGGCCCGGCTGGCCGGGCTGCCCGAGCGGGTGGTCGTGGCGCGGCACCTGCTGCCCGCGGCGGCGCCGCCGTGCGCGCAGACGTTCGCGTGGCTGCTGTCCGGGCTGTTCGGCGGCACCACAGTGGTCGAGGTGGTCTTCAACTACCCGGGCCTGTCGCAGACGCTCGTGGCGGCGGTCCGCAACCACGACACCGCCGTCCTGGAGGGGGTCGGGCTGCTCCTCGCCGCGATCATCCTCGTCTCGTTCATCGTGGCCGACCTGCTCGTCCTCGCGGTCGACCCCCGGCTGCGGGTGGCCGCCCGATGAGGGCCGCGCGGTGGCTGCTCG
This sequence comes from Micromonospora sp. RV43, assembly GCF_001029515.1. Classification (NCBI taxonomy): domain Bacteria; kingdom Bacillati; phylum Actinomycetota; class Actinomycetes; order Micromonosporales; family Micromonosporaceae; genus Micromonospora; species Micromonospora sp. RV43. The sequence goes on from NZ_LEKG01000006.1 coordinate 32,139, forward strand.
CCGGGACGGCCGTGGCCGTGGTGCTGTTGGTGCTGGGCGTGGCGCTGTTCGGCCCGTTGTTCGCCGGCGAGCCGGAGCGGATCGTCGGGTTGCCCTACAGCGCCCCGACGGCCGGCAGCCCGCTGGGCACCGACAGCGCCGGACGGGACGTGCTGGACCGGGTGCTGGCCGGTGGCCGGCCGCTGGTGGCCGTGCCGGTGGTGGCGACGATCCTGGCCACCGTGCTCGGCCTGGTGCTGGGCCTGGTCGGCGGCTACTTCGCCGGGATCACCGACGCCGTGGTGTCCCGGTTGGACTACCTGCTGCTGGGCCTGCCGCCGGTGCTGATCCTGCTGGTGCTGCTGCACGGCTGGGGGTACAGCGCCACCACGATGATCATCGTGGTGGTGCTGACCGGCACGCCGTTCGTCTCCCGGGTCACCAGGGCCGAGACGCTCCGCGCGGTCGAGGACGGGTACGTGGTGGCCGCCTACGCCGGCGGTGACTCGCACCTGTCGGTGATCGTCCGGGAGATCCTGCCGAACATCGTCCGGCCGGTGCTCGCCGACTTCGGCACCCGCCTCGCCATCGCGGTCACGCTGACGGCGGCGGCGGCGTTCCTCGGCTTCGGCTCCAGCGGCCCGAACTGGGGGGCCATGATCAGCCAGAACGTCGAGGGCATCCAGCTCACCCCGTGGGGCGTCGCGGTGCCGGCGATCCTGCTCGGTGTGCTCACCGTCGCCGCGAACCTCGGCATCGACCGGATCGTCGGGCGGGTGCTGCGATGATCGAGATCAGTGGGCTGCGGGTCGAGGACACCGCCGGCCGGGCCGTCCTGGAGAACCTGTCGTTGCGCGTCGCCGAGGGTGAGCGGGTCGCCGTCGTGGGCGAGTCCGGGGCGGGCAAGACGACACTGGCGATGGCCCTCGTCGGCGCGGTACGGCGCGGACTGCGGGTGGCCGGGGGCACGGTCGTGGTCGACGGGCACGACGTGCTGACGGCCTCCGGCGCCGAGGTACGCCGGGTCCGGCGGCGGGTGCTGGCGTACCTTCCGCAGGACCCGCCGTCGGCGCTGAGCCCGACGCTGCGGGTCCGGGCGCAGATCCGGGAACTGGCCGCGGACCGGTCCGACGCGGCCGTGAGCCGAGGGCTGGTCGAGGTGGGCCTGCCGGGCGACCGGGCCTTCCTGCGCCGGTACCCGCACCAGCTCTCGGGCGGCCAGCAGCAACGCCTGGCGCTGGCCCGGCTGCTGGCCGGCGACCCGCGCGGCCTGGTGCTGGACGAGCCGACGACGGGCCTGGACGGGCTGGTGCGCAAGCAGGTGCTCGACCAGCTGGACCGGCTCTCCGCCGACCGCGGGCTGGCGGTCGTGTTCGTCACCCACGACCTCGCCGCGGCCGCCCGGATGACCGATCGCCTGATCGTGCTGCGGGGCGGCGTCGTGGTCGAGGAGGGACCGACAGCGCAGGTGCTCGCCCGCCCGGCCGCCGCGTACACCCGGGACCTGCTCGCCGCGGTGCCGGACCTGCCGGCCGAGATGCGCCGCCGCGCCGCCACGCCGGTGCGGGGCGCGGAGGTCCTGACCGTGTCCGGGCTGACCGTGCCGCGCGGAGGGCGGGTCGTCCTGGACGACGTGTCCCTGCGGTTGCGCGCCGGCGAGGCGCTGGCCCTGCTCGGCACGTCGGGCTGCGGCAAGACGACGCTCGCCCGGGCCGTCGTCGGGACGCTGCGCCCCAGCTCGGGCCGGGTGACGCTGTCGGGCGAGGTCCTGGAGCCGACGCTCGGGCGCCGGCCGGTGCACCAGCGACGCCGCATGCAGCTCATCCCGCAGGACTCCGGCGGGTCGCTGAACCCGCGGCGGCCGGTGGGCGCGGCGATCGGCCGGGTGGTCCGCCTGGCCGGTGGGATGACGGCCGAGGCGGTGGCGGCGGAGACCCGCCGGCTGATGGGGCTCGTCGGCCTGCCGGGGGAGCTGGCGTCGCGGCTGCCGCGGGAGCTGTCCGGCGGGCAGCGGCAACGCGTCGCGATCGCCCGCGCGCTCGCCGCCGGGGCCGACGTGCTCGTCTGCGACGAGATCACGTCGAACCTCGACGCCCAGGTGGCGGCCTCGGTCCTGGCCCTGCTCGACTCGCTGCGGCGGACCCTGGGCCTGGCGGTGCTCATCGTGACGCACGACCTCGGTGTGATCGCCCGCAACGCGGACCGGGTCGCCGTGCTCAGCGGCGGGCGGATCGTCGAGGAGGGGACCGTCGAGCAGGTGTTCGGCAACCCGCGCCACGAGGCGAGCAGGATGCTGCTGGACGCCGCGCGGCCCGTCACGGCGGTGGCGGACGTGCCGTGACAGCCCGAGGCGGAGGGCCGCTACCGGCTTCCCGGTAGCGGCCCTCCGCCTCGATCTCAGCGCGTCAGACGAGCTCGTCGAGGAGTTCGTAGTTCAGCGTGAAGGTGTGGCTGCCGTCCTCCAGCTTGCGCATGGTGGCGGTGCCCTGGATGCCGGCGAGCCCCTCGGTGCCGGTCCCCGGCACGATGTGCCACTCGGCGCCGCCCTCCTCGTCGCTCATCAACCCGACGGCCTGGTGCTGGAGCATGAAACTGCCCTTGGAACCGCCGATCGACACCTCGATCACTTCGTGACCGACGTATCCGGCGCCGCCCTTGCCATAGGCGAACAGGAACTGCGCGCGGCTGGTGCCCTCGAGTTCACCGGAATACGTCTTGGTGACCGAGGCCCGCGAGAATTTCATGCCGTCGGGGGTCTCCTGCCACTCGTCTTCGTCCCAGGAGTCGAGCGTAAATGAAGCAGTCGCGGTGCTCACCTTGTCTCATTCCTTCCGTGGTTCTCTTTCAGTCCCAGACCGAGGCGCAGAACGGGTGACCGGCCGGGTCGAGGAAGACCCGCCACTTCGCGTCGCCGGGCTGGTCGGCGGGCTTCGTCGCACCCAGGCGCAGCAGCTCGGTCTCGGCCGTCTCGATGTCGTCGACGGCCAGGTCGAGGTGCAGTTGCTGGGGAACCGTCTGCCCGGGCCACTCCGGACGCCGGTAGTTCTCCACCCGCTGCAACGCCACGGCGACGCCGTCACCGTTGCTGAGGAACGCGCCGGACTCCGACTCGTGCACCGGCTCGAGGCCGGCCGCTTCCCGGTAGAAGGCCACCAGCGGGGCGATTTCGGAACAATCCAGTGTTACCGCCGCCAAGCGACCGACAGCCATTCATGTCTCCTGGAGATTTGTCGTCCGATCGAAAGCGTGGCCCGAGCCTAGCAATCCGCCGTCGTCCACGCCACGGTCGCCGGGTGTGTCGCGACCGGCCTGCTCATTAGACGGTTGCGAATGGACAGCAGGCCCCGAAGGGGCAGCAGCATACCGGCTGAACCGTCGGCGGCGCCACCGATACACCAATCGAGTTGCCCTCACTTCGTGCTCACAACAGCGCAGCGTCAGGCGCACTCGTCCGCCACGATTCGCCGGTACCCCAATCACCGGCGTGGAGGAGAACACGGTGGAAGGCTTCGAGATCTTCACCTACGGGGACGCCGTCGCCGACGTCTTCGACGGGACGGGATGGGCCGGCGACCCGGGTGACACCGAGGAGACGATCGAGTGGCTCGCCGAGAACGCCGGCGGCGGGCCCGTGCTCGAACTCGGCGTCGGCACCGGCCGGGTCGCCGTCCCGCTGGCCCGCAGGGGCATCGAGGTGCACGGCATCGACGCGTCGGAGGGGATGCTGACGCAGCTGCGCGACAAACCCGGCGGCGAACTGGTGCACGTGCACGTGCAGGACTTCACCGACTTCACGCTGCCGTACAAGTTCTCGCTGGCGTACGCGGTCTTCGACACGCTGCCGTTCATCACCGACCAGGAGGAGCAGATCCGCTGCTTCCAGAAGGTCGCCGACGTCCTGGAGCCGGGCGGGCGGTTCGTGATCCAGACGTCGATCCCCGACCCGGCGCGGTACGACCGCAACCAGCGCACCCAGACCGTACGGGTGGAGAAGGACCACGTCGTGATGACGTTCACCCGGCGCGAGCGGATCTCCCAGTGCTCGTCGATCCAGTTCGCGGTCCTGCGGCCCGACGGCATCCGGTTCTTCCCGATGCGCATCCGCACCGTCATGCCGTCGGAGATGGACCTGATGGCCCGCCTCGGCGGGCTCACCATGGAGTCGCGCTGGGGTCACTGGGACGGACGACCACTGCGCGACTCCGACGAGCGGCACATCACCGTCTACCGCAAGTAGAGCGGCGGATCGGTGGAGCACAGCCAGACGAGCGCCGGCGGTGCGGGCCGGCGCCTTCGGGTGGTCCTGGTGCAGCAGGGCGTCTGGGACATGCCGCTGGAGTCGCTGCCGCTCGCCTCGGCGTACCTCAAGGCGATGGTGTCCGGCGACGCCGAGCTGAACGACCAGGTGTCGGTGGAGATCTGCAACTTCCGGGGGCGGGTGACGCACGGGGAGATGGCCGCCCGGCTGTTCGCCGGCCCGCTGCCCGACGTGATCGGGTTCTCCGTCTTCGGCTGGAGCCAGCGCGCGTTCGGGGCACTCGCCGCCACCTACAAGCAGCTCAACCCGCAGGGATGGGTCATCTTCGGCGGCACCCACGTCAGCGCGCAGGCCGAACGCGTGTTCCGGCTCTACCCGGAGATCGACGTGGTGGTCAACGGCGAGGGCGAGCTGACCTTCCTCGACCTGCTCCGCGCCCGGCTGGCCGGCGTGGCCCCCGACGCCCTCGGCGACGTGCAGGGCATCTCCTGGCACCGCGCCGACGGCAGCGTGGTCACCAACCCGGACCGGCCCCGGATCGAGGATCTCGACATCATCCCGTCGCCGTTCCTCACCGGAGCCGTCGAACTGCTCGACGCCGACGGCCGGTTCCGCTACGACGTCGCGCTCTTCGAGACCAACCGCGGCTGCCCGTACAAGTGCTCGTTCTGCTACTGGGGCGGCGCTGTCGGCCAGCGGGTACGCGCGTTCTCCCGGGAACGGCTGCGCGCCGAGCTGGAACTGTTCGCCCGGTGCGGCGTGCACACAGTGGTCGCCTGCGACGCCAACTTCGGCATGCTGCCGATCGACCTGGAACTCGTCGACGACCTCATCGACATCAAGCGGCGGCACGGCTTCCCGCTGGCCTTCGAGAGTTCGTGGGCCAAGAACAAGTCGAAGGTGTTCTACGAGATCGTGCGGCGGATGAAGGAGGCGGGGCTGCGCAGCTCCTTCACCCTGGCCCTCCAGTCGCTCAACCCGGACGCCCTGACCCTGATGCGCCGGCGGAACATGAAGGTCAACGACTGGCGTGACCTGGTGCGGTGGCTCAACCGGGAAGGGCTGGACTGCTACGCCGAGCTGATCTGGGGCGCGCCGGGCGACACCGTCGAGTCGTTCCTGGCCGGGTACGACGAACTCGCCCAGCACGTGTCCCGGATCGCCGTCTACCCGATCATGCTGTTGCCGAACACCGAGTACGCGGAGAACAAGGAGCTGTACGGCATCGTCGCGCTGCGCGGCGACAACGACGACTTCGAGTACGTGCTCGCCCACCGCACCATGACCTTCGCGGACAACGCGGTGATGCAGCGATTCCTGTTCTGGGCCCGGGTGATGGCCGAGAACGCGGTCCTGCGTCACTGCTGGCTGCCGCTGCGGCGGCTCGCCGGGTGGGAGCAGTCCCGGGTCCTCAACAGCCTCGCCGACTGGGCGGACACCACCACGGCGCGGGAGGCGATCCCGTTGCGGGAGGCCGCGATGCGGGGTCACGGCGGCGGCGCGCCGGCGTACGCGGCCGCCATCGGCTACCTCTTCACCGAGGCGGACGGGCGGCGGGCGCTGGAGCTGTGGTGGCAGGAAGTGGTCTCGCGGCAGCTCGCGGCCGACGTCCGCCCGTTCCTCGACGAGGTGTACCGCTACGACCTGCTGACCCAGCCGGTCTGCGAGCCGGACGGACTCGCCGTCGTCGAGATCGGCGGCGTCGAGTACTTCCACCGCCCGGACGTGACCCTGGCCTACGACGTGCCGGGCGTCCTCGCGCGGATGCGCGCCGACGAGCCGGTCTCGCTGGAGCCGGAACCGATCCGCGTCGACATCTACTACCGCACCGGCGCCATGACCGCGGTCATGTCGACGAACCACGAGGAGATCCTGCACTTCATGGGGGAGGTGCGCAGAGCAGGCACCCCGCTCACAGTCCCCTGACCGATCGCCGGTGTCCGGAGTGGACCGGCGCTGCCATACTCGGCCCGATGGGGTCGTCGTCGAGGTGACTGTGCAGTTCCGGGTGCTGGGTCCGCCGGAGGTCGTCCGGCACGGGCGGGTGGTGCCCCTCGGCGGGCCGAAGCAGCAGGCGCTGCTGGCCCTGTTCCTGCTGCGGCCGAACCGGTTCGTCGCCGCCGACTGGCTGGTCGACGCGCTCTGGGACGCACGACCGCCGGCCAGCGCCCGGACGACGCTGCGCACGTACGTCGCCGGGCTGCGCCGGGCCGTGGAACCCCAACGGTCCCACCGCGAGCCGGCGCGCGTCCTGCGCAGCCACCCCGGGGGGTACGAACTGCGGGTCGACGCCGACGCGGTGGACGCGATCCGGTTCGCCGGCCTGGTGGACCGGGCTGCGGACGCGCTCGCGGCCGGGCAGGCGGCGGCCGCCGAGCGGACGTACACCGAGGCGCTGGCGTTGTGGCGCGGCGAGCCGCTGGCGGGCGTGGCCGACCTGACCGCGGTGCGTCCGGAGGCGGCCCGGCTGGCCGAGCTGCGGCTGAGCGCCGAGGAGGGGCGGCTGACAGCCGCCGTCGCCGCGGGCCGGCACGCGACGCTGCTGCCGGAACTGCGCCGGTTCGTCTCGGCGCACCCGCTGCGCGAGGGCGCCCGGGCGCAGCTGATGCTGGCCCTGTACCGCTCGGGGCGGCAGACCGAGGCGCTCGCCGTCTTCGACGAGGGCCGCCGGATCCTGGCCGGCGAGTACGGGATCGACCCCGGTGAGCAGACCCGCGCCGTGCACCGGCTGATCCTGGAGCAGGCCGTACCGCCTGATCGGAGCAGTCCCGCGGACACCGGCGGCCCGGCGACCGCCGGGGCGGTGCCGGAGCGGGACGGCGGACCGCTCGTGGGCCGGGACGCGGAGCTGGAGCGGCTGCGGGACACGCTGGACGCGGCCACCGGGCAGAGCGGGCGGGTGCTGACGCTGGTGGGGGAGGCCGGCATCGGCAAGACCAGCCTCGCCGCGGCACTCGGCGCCCGCGCCGCCGCGACCGGCGTCCCGGTGGTCTGGGGCCGCTGTCCGGACGTCGGGCAGGCGCCGCCGTTCTGGCTGTGGAGCCAGGTGGTGCGCGCGCTGGTGGCGATGCCGCAGACCCGCGCCACCGGCTCGGCGAGCCGCCTGGACGGGTTCGCCGCCGGCGCGCCGAGCGGACCGGCCGACGGTCGCGGTCTCGACCCCACGGCCCGGTTCCAGGTGTACGAGGCGGTGTCGGAACTGGTGCACGCGGCGGCCCGGGAGCGCGGCCTGCTCGTCGTCCTCGACGACCTGCACGCCGCCGACCCGGACTCGCTGCTGTTGCTGCGGTTCCTCGCCACCGCCCTGCCCGCGTCCCGGGCGCTGGTGGTCGCCACGCTGCGGCCGTACGGCGACGACCCGGCCCTGGTGGCGACGGTCGCCGAGCTGGCGCGCGGGGGCGGCTTCGGTCAGGTCCGGCTCGCCGGGCTGGACGCCGCGGCGGTCGCCGACCTGGTCCGGGACCGCACCGGCGTGGCGCCGCCGGAGCCGGTGGTGACCCGGCTCGTCACCCGGACCGGCGGGAACCCGTTCTTCCTCACCGAGCTGCTGCGGTCCCGGACCGATCCGGGCGCCGCAGCGGAGCTGCCGCCGAGCATCCGGGACACCGTGCGGCTGCGGCTCGCCGGACTGCCCGGCCCCGCCCGGCGCTGCCTCGACCTGCTCAGCGTGGCCGGGCACGACCTGGACCTGGCGGTGCTGGCGGCGGCACTGGACAGCACCGCCGAGACCGTCGCCGAGGACCTCGCCCCGGCCTATCCGGCCGCGCTGGTGGTCGAGACCGGACCGGGCGCGCTCGCGTTCCGCCACCCGCTGATCGCCGAGGTCACCTACGCCGAGCTGGTCCCGCCGCGCCGGGCCGCGCTGCACGCCCGGCTGGCCGCCGCGTACGAGCGGACGGCCGGCACCGCGCCGGCCGAGCTGGCCCACCACTACGGGGAGGCGGTCGGTCTGGGCCACGGCGAGGACCACCTGCGGTGGTCGCTGCGCGCCGCCGACGACGCCACCCGCCGGGTCGCCTACGAGGACGCGCTCGGCCACCTCGAACGCGCCGCGCTCCGGCTGGCCCCGGCCACGCGGGTCTCGCCCGACGCGGCGGCCACCGAGCTGACCGTCCAGTTGCACCGCGCGTCCCTGCTCCAGATGACGGTGGGCGTCGGCAGCGACGCGGTCGACCGGGTCTGCGCCCGCGCCCGAGAGCTGCTGACGCTCGTCGGGCCGGACGCCGACATCCGCCACGCGCTCTGGGCGCTCGGCGAACTCGCCGCCAACCGGGCCGAGTTCGCGATCTGCGCCGACCTCGCCGGGCGGCTCGTACGGGCGCCCGACGACGGCAGCGGGCTGACCGCCGTCGCAGGTGAGTACCTGCTGGGCGCGGTCGCCTACTTCACCGGCCGGCAGGCCGAGAGCGAGCGGCGGCTCACCGCCGGGATCGAGCGGCTGGGTACCGTCGACCGGGTGCTGCTGCGCCGCGAGGTGGGCCGCCGTCCGGTGCTGGCCTGCCACAACTTCCGGGCGCTCGTGCGCTCGATGCGCGGCGACCCGGCCGGCGCGCGGGCCGACATCGCCGCCGCCGAGGCCCTCGCCGAGGACCTCGACGACCCGTACGGCCGGGCCAACGCGGCGCTCTACGCCGCCTGGCTGGCGATGCAGGAGCACGACGTCGCCGCGGCCGACGCGGCGGGGCGACGGTGCCGGGACATCGGCCGCGCCACCGGCCTGCCGCACATGACCGCGACCGGCGCGTACTTCCTGGAGTGGGCCGCCGCGCGCGGCGGCGACCACGGCCGGCTCGACGCGATGCGCGCCGCCGCCGAGGAGTTCTACCGTCCCGGACTGCGGTCCACCCGGACCATCACGCTCTGCGCGATGGCCGAGGCGTACCTGACCGGCGACCGTCCGGACACCGCGGCGACACTGGCCGAGGAGGCGCTGGCAGTGGCGGACCGGGTGGGCGAGCGCGTCTTCGTCGCGGAGTTGCACCGGATCCGCGGCGCGGCCCGGCGCGACCGCGCGGAGTGGGACCTCGGCGCGCGGATCGCCGCCGAGCAGGGCGCCGGGCTGCTGCTGCCGCGGTTCGCCGTCTTCTGACCGGCGTGGAGTCCCGCCTCCACGCCGCCTCCACACACTTTCCACAGCCGTTCCACGCCCGGCTGGTGCCCTGGTCGGTGTCGGGTAGGACGGCCGGAGCCGTCCGGGACCATGTTCCGAAGGGGCACCACCATGGGATCAGCTCAGCCGCCGGCTCACCAGGAGGCCCAGGAGGTCGAGGTCGCCGTCGTCGGCTGCGGGCCGGTGGGTGCGCTCACCGCCAACCTGCTCGGCGCCCGCGGTGTCACCACGCTGGTCGTGGAGCGCAGCGCCACGCCGCACGGTCAGCCGCGGGCCTTCTCCTGTGACGACGAGGCGCTGCGCATCTACCAGCAGGCCGGGCTGCTCGACGAGGTACGCGACGAGACGATCGCGCCGCCGCTGGTCGAGTACGTCAACGGCGCGGGCCGGGTCTTCGCCCGGATGAAGCTGTCCGAGACGGACTTCGGGTACGGGCACGCGCCGCTGCGCTTCTTCGACCAGCCGCGACTGGAACGGACGCTGCGCGCCGGGCTGGACCGCTTCCCGCACGTCCGGCTCGCGCTCGGCACCGAGTTGGTCGGCCTGACCCAGGACGAGGACGGCGTGACGGTGCTCCTGTCCGACGTGGTCACCGGGCAGCGGCGGGCGGTCCGCGCCCGGTACGTGCTCGGCTGCGACGGCGCCCGCAGCGCCACCCGCGCCGCCGTCCGGATCCCGCTGTCCGGGGCGAGCTACGCCGAGCCGTGGCTCGCGGTCTCCGGCGACGTGCCGCCCGACGCCGTGCGGGTGGCCGACACCACGTTCGTGTGCGACTGGCGGCGCCCGGCGTTCGTCTCTCCCGGCGCGGCCGGCAGCTACCGGATGGAGTTCATGCTGCGCCCGGGCGAGACCGAGGACGAGGTGCAGCGGCCGGAGACCGTCGCCGCGCTCGTCTCGCCGTACGTCGACCCGGACCGGTTCGCCGTCACCCGGGCGGTCGTCTACACCTTCCACCATCTCGTCGCGCAGCGGTGGCGGGAGGGACGGGTGTTCCTGCTCGGCGACGCGGCCCACCAGATGCCCCCGTTCATGGGCCAGGGCCTGTGCAGCGGCCTGCGCGACGCGGCGAACCTGTCGTGGAAGCTGTCGCTGGTGCTGTCCGGCGCCGCCGATCCCGCGGTGCTCGACACGTACGAGACCGAGCGGCGCCCGCACACGGTGGAGATGGCACAGACGAGCGTCCGGCTGGGACGCGTCTTCCTGGCCCGCAACCGGATCTCCGCCTGGCTGCGTGACACCGCGCTGCGGGCGGTCCAGACGGTTCCCCGGGTACGGCGGTTCGTGGAGCGCTTCGAGTTCAAGCCGGTGCCGGCGTACCGGCGGGGCCTGATGACCGGCGGGCGGCGGGACGGCGTGGTCGGGACCATGTTCCCCCAGCCGCGGGTCCTCATCCCGGGTGCGCCCGGCGAGCGCCTGCTCGACGAGGCGCTCGGCGACGGCTTCGTCGTGCTGGGTCGCGCCGGTGTGGACGACCCGCCCGGCGCGTGGTGGCAGGGGTTGCCGGTGCGGTTCGTCGCGGTCCACCCGTCCGGCACGCCGCTCGCCGGCCTGCCGGACCCGCTCGCCGGCCTGCCGGAGTCGTCCGCGGACGGCCGTCCGGACCGGATCGACGTCGTGGACGCCGACGGGGTGCTCGGCGGGTGGCTGCGGCGGCACGGCGCCGACCTGGTGGTGCTGCGGCCGGACCGGTTCGTGTTCGCGCTGGCGACGGCCGATGGGATCGAGCAGGCCGCACGGGACCTGTCGGCCGCCCTCGGCGCGCCGCCGGACGGCGGCCGGAACCGGGCGGCCGGCCCGGGACTCGCGACGGCACCGGCAGTGCCCTCGTCGTCGTGACCGCCCTCGTCGGCAGCCGGGCCGATCTCCCACGCCCGCCGTCGCGGCGTGCCGACGTGCGGCCCCGGCCGTGGCGGTCCGCCGGCCGGCGGTGCCGAGCCGGCTCGGCGTCCACCGCCGCGCGCAATCGTCTTCCCGACTCGGCCGCCCGATGTGGCCGGACGGGCAGGGGGTTGTCTTGCGCGCGGGCAGAAAGATCCGGCACGCCGTTGCGCCGCCCTGGACCGCCGACCCTGTAGCCGGACGTCCCCCGGGGACGAGACTCGTACCGGACCGGCGGTGCCCCGCGTGCGGCACCCGGCCCGAGCCGGCCGTCTCCCGGTCGACCCGATCGAGACTTCCCACTCTCCTACGACGATCGTGCGCCGCCGTCCGGCCTCGCGCCGGACGGTCGTGCGCGCGGAAAGGTGGCAGTGATGCGTTCACGAAGATCAGGCCGGTGGACCGGCGCGGTGGCGGCCGCTCTGGCGGTGGTCCTGCTGGGGCCCGGGGCGACAGTGCCGGGCGCCGCGGCACCGGTCCGGGTCGCCGGCCCGCCGGGAGCGGGCCTCGTCGCCGGCTGCGAGACGTTCGGGTTCACGGCCATGCCGGCGGTCGCCGGTGTGGCCTCTCCCCGTGACGTCGAGGCGGTCGACACCAACCAGAACGGCTTCGACGACCTGCTCGTCGCCTCGGCGAGCGGTGACGGCGACGTGCACCAGCTCATCGCCGTCGGTAACGGGACGTTCCGCACGTCGGTGGGGCCCGGCGCCCCGCCGGAGGTCTATCCGGCGCCGGGCACGCCGCGCGCCGTCACCGTCGGCTACTTCAACCGGGACGCCAAACCGGACTACGCCGTCGCGACCACCGACGGGGTGGGTGTCTGGTTCGGCGCCGCCGGTGGAGACCCGGGCTTCGGGCCGGGAGGGCGCGTGCTGGCCGGCCGCAGCGTGGCGGACGTCGCGGTGGCCGACTTCGACCGTGATCTGCTGCCCGACCTGGCGGCCCTCGACCCGGAGGACCGGACCGACCGGGACGACGACCGGGTGCGGGTGTTCCGCAACCTCAACGGCGGCAGCTTCGACCAGAGGTTCCTCCTCGGTGACCAGCCGACGTACGTCCAGCCGGACTTCCTCGCCGCCGGCGACCTGACCGGCAACGGCGTGCCCGATCTCCTGGTCAGCAGCCGCACACAGGGCACGGTGTCGCTGATCCGCGACGGCGCTAACAGCCCCGCGCCCCGGGTGGAAGGGATCGGCGAGGCGTGGAAGCCCGCGATCGCCGACTTCGACCTCGACGGGCGGCTCGACGCGGCCGTCGCGATCCCCGGCGAGGACCGCATCCGGTTGTGGAGCGACTACCGCGATCCACCGTCCGGCGGCTTCCCGCCGGCGCCCCGGGAGTTGCCGTCGCTGGACCTGGGGCCGCTGACCCCGGGGCGGGAGGGTCCGCACGACGTGGACGTCGCCGACGTCAACCGGGACGGCCGTCCGGACCTGGTGGTGGTCGGCTACGCCAGCCGGGCGGTCTACGTCTTCCCGGGCCGTGGCGACGGCACGTTCGGCACCCCGGCCGTCCTCGCGGCGGGCAGCCGGCCGGTGCAGGCGGCCGTGGGGCGGTTCGACAACAACCAGTCCCTCGACGTGGCCGTCCTGGACGAGGTCGACAACACCCTGCGCGTCTACCTGAACACCTGCACCGCGCCCGGACCGAACCTGACCGCCGGCGGGCTGGAGGTCACCCAGGTCATCCAGGACCTGGGCAACTCCGTCGACCTGGTCGCCGACCGCCGCACCGTCGTCCGGGCGTACGTCGGCACCGACGCGCAGACGCCCGCGGTGACCGCGGCCCTGCACGGGTTCCGGGCCGACGGCACGTCGCTCGGCCCGCCGCTCGCCCCGGCGAACCCGGGCCGCCTGCTGGTGCCCGACCGGACGGTGCGACGCGGACAACTGGGCGGCGGTTTCCTGTTCGAGCTGCCCACCCAGTGGACGAGCGAGGGCCAGGTCAGGCTGCGGGTCGAGATCAACCCGGACCGCCGGGTCACCGAGCCCGACCACCTGGACAACGTGACCGAGCGCACGGTGCGCTTCCAGGCGTCCCAACCGGTACGCGTCAAGCTGATCCGGTTCGGCTACCAGCGCGACGGACAGACAGTGCTGCCTCCCGAGTCCGACCTGGACCGGGCCGAGTCGCTGCTGCGGCGCACGCTGCCGACGAGCCGGCTGGAGGTCACCCGCGCCGACTACCGCGACGACCACCCGTTCTTCTGGATCGGTGACGACAGCTTCTTCCTCGACGCGCAGGACGCGCGTTCGGTGCTCGACCGCTACCGGCAGGCGACGGCAGGGACGCGGGAGCCCGGCGTCTACCACCTGGTCATGGTGAACCGGGACCGGATGGGCGGCATCGCCGAGAACATCCCCGGATGGGTGGCGGTCGGCGGAGCGCACAACCCCACGACCATCCTGCACGAGCTGGGGCACCTGCTCGGCGCCGGGCACGTGGAGTGCACGGACAATCCCGGCGACGAGACCGGGCCCCGGTCCTACCCGTACCCGCGCGGCACCATCGGCGGGCCGGACCCGGCGAATCCCGGCTTCGCCGGCTACGACATCGGTGACGCCTCGGTCGGCGCTCCGCGCCGGATCGTCTGGGCGCCGGACACCAGCCCGCCGGTCGCCGACCTGATGAGCTACTGCCGCAACACCTGGGTCTCCGACGACCTGTGGCGGCTGTGGCGCAACCGCGTCCAGAACCCGCCCGCCCAGCAGGGCGCGACGGGTGACCTGCTGGCGCTGTCCGGCGCCGTCGGCGACGGCACCGCCACCCTCACCGGGCAGCGCCTGACCCGCACCACCCAGCGCCCGGCCACCACGCCCGGCCCGTACGCGCTGCGGCTGCTCGACGCCGCCGGGGCGACGCTCGCCGAGCATCCGTTCACCCCGGCGGCCACCGAGCACGCCGCGACACGTCCCTTCCAGGAGGTCGTCGACTTCGCCCCCGGCACCCGCCGGGTGACGCTCGTGGACACCCGCGCCGGGCGGGACCTCGCCACCCTCCCGGTGTCGGCGAACCCGCCCGTCGTGGCGCTGGCGGGCGAGGCGCCGCCCGCGTCGGTGCCGGCCACCGGGCCGGTCACTGTGGGCTGGAGCGCCGGCGACGCCGACGGCGGTCCGGTCACCGCGAGCGTCCTGTACAGCCCGGACGGCGCCGACGACTGGCGGGTGCTGGCCACCGGGCTCACCGGGACGTCGTACACGCTGGACGCCGCGCAGCTCGCGGGCACCGGCGGCGCGGCCACCGGCCGGCTGCGGGTACGGGTCACCGACGGTGTGCACACCGCCGACGCGACGAGCGGTCCGCTCACTGTCGCCGGCAAGAACCCGGCGGTACGGATCACCGCTCCGATGGGCGGCACGTTCTTCGCCACCGGGCAGACGGTCACGCTCGCCGCGTCCGTCACCGACCCGGAACAGGGCGACCTGGACGGGTCGGCGGTGCGCTGGACCTCCGACCGTGACGGTGACCTCGGCACCGGCGCCACCCGTACGCCGGGGCAGCTCAGCGAGGGACGGCACGTCCTCACGGTCACCGCCACCGACGCCGACGGCCTGCGGGCCACCGCGCGTGCCGAGGTGACTGTGGGCCGGGTCCTGCCGGCCGGTGGCCCGCCCACAGCCGACGCCGGGCCGGACCGGACCGCCGTCGAGGGCGACACCGTCACCCTCGACGCGACCCGGACCACCGACCCGGACGGCGACCCGGTGACCCTGTCCTGGACGGTGCTCGCCCAGCCGGAGGGTGGCGGCCTCGGCGGCGGCCTGCGGCTGGAGGGTCCGGCCCGCACGCCGTCGTTCCGCGCCGACCGGGCCGGCGCGTACCGGCTGGAACTCACCGCCACCGACGCCCGCCACGGCACCGCCACCGACACGGTGACAGTCACCGTGGCGAACCGGCCGATCGAGGTGAGCCCGATCGCACTGGACGAGGAGCTGCGGGTGGCCGGTCCGGTCACCGTGCGGGCCACGTTCACCGACCCGGGCGTGCCGGACACCCACCGCTGCGCGGTCGACTGGGACGGCGGGGGTCCGGCCCCGGCCACGCCCGGTGTGGTCAGCGAGGACCGCAACGAGGGCGGCTGCGTCGCCACCGGCGATCTCCGGCCCGGCGTGCACGTCGCGCGCCTCACGGTGACCGGCGACGACGGCGGAACCGGGCAGCAGACGGTACGGATCGTGGTCTACGACCCGTCGGACGTGACGGTCGCCGGCGCCGGCGCGATCGTCTCACCGGCGGGCGCGCTCAGCGCCGACGTGGCCGCCACCGGTCCGGGGGAGTTCGCCTTCGTCGCGGGCCTGGTGAAGGGTTCACCCACGCCGTTCGGCGCGACCACCTTCCGGCTGCCGGGACGCGAGTTCACGTTCGCCGGTACGACACACGAGCGTCTGACCGTCGCCGGATCGGTGGGCCGGTACCAGGGTGAGGGCACCGTGAACGGCCGGCCGGGGTACGCGTACCAGCTCACTGTCGCCGACGCCCCGGACGGACGTGACGTGGACCGGTTCCGGATCAGGATCTGGGAGAGCGACGGAGGGCGCGTCGTCTACGACAGCGGCCGGGGCGCACCGGACGATCTCGACCCGGCGCACCTGCAACCGCTGAACCAGGGCCGCGTCGTGGTCGTCGGCTAGCCCGGCGCCCCTCCCGCCGTCCGCCGCCGGGAAGAGGCGGACGGCGGGAGGCCGCGCCCGTCACACCACGTAGTGCTTCGCGACCCTGTCGATGTGTGGGCCCTTGCCGAGATCCGGCCACGGGCGTAGGAAGAACACCACCGTCCGCTGTCGAAGGAGACACGCGTGCCCACCCCCAGACGGCTCCGTCTCGCCGTGTCCGCGTTGGTGACCGCATCGGCCGTGCTGCTCGGTTCCGGCGCCGCCGCGGCGCCGTCCGCGCCTCCCGCACCGGCCGGGCAGCGGTCCTGCGACCCGATCGACCCGGCGGCCTGCCTGCTGCCGTTCCCCAACGACTACTTCACCGTCCCGGACCGCAGCACCCCGACCGGCAAGCGGGTCCGGTTCGCGGCCTCCGCGATGCCCGCCAACGTGCTCGGCGTGCCGATCGACCCGGCGGAGTGGAACCGGCAGGACGGGTTCAGCCCCGGCTCGCCGATCCTGGCGCGCGTACCCGGCCTCGACGCCGAGCGGACGCGGATCGCGCCGGTCACCGACGTGGGCCGCTCGCTGGCGCCGGACGCGCCGATCGTGCTGCTCGACGCCCGCACCGGCAGGCGTACGCCCTACTGGGCGGAACTGGACGCGCACGCCGCCGGCGACCCGGACCGGCAGGCGCTGATCATCCGGCCGGCGGTCGCGCTGACCGAGGGCACGAGGTACGTCGTCGGCCTGCGCGGCATGCGCGACGGCGACGGCGCGCTGATCCCGGCGCCGAAGGCGTTCCGCGCGTATGTGACCGGCGCCGGCCTGGACCGGCGCGACCCGCGCGCGCCGCAGATGAGGCGGGTCCTCGCCGACCTGAGCCGGGCCGGTGTCAAGCGGCACAGCCTGTATCTGGCCTGGGACTTCACAGTGGCCAGCCGGCGGGGCCTCACCGGGCGGATGCTCGCGGTCCGGGACGGCGCGTTCGCCGCGCTCGGCCGCCGCGCGCCCTCGTTCACAGTCACCCAGGTCACCGACTACACGCCGGAGCAGGATCCGCTGATCGCCCGGCAGGTGACCGGCACCGTCGCCGTACCGTCCTACCTGACCGGTGACGGCGGACCGGGCTCCCGGCTGCACTACGGGCCGCCCGGCGGCGACGGCACCCCGCCGGCGCCGGACGCGCTGCCCACACCGTCCGGCACGACTGTGGCGGCCGACTTCGTCTGCAACATCCCGCGCAGCGCGTCCGCCGCGAAGCCGGCCCACCTCTCGCTCTACGGCCACGGCCTGCTCGGCCGGCCGACCGAGGTCAACGCCGGCAACGTCAAGACCATGTCGCAGACGTACGACTTCACCTTCTGCGCCACGAGCTGGATCGGCATGGCCGCCGCCGACGTCCCGTACGTGGCGGGCGCCTTCACCGACCTCAGCGCCTTCCCCGCGGTGGCCGACCGGCTCCAGCAGAGCTTCCTGAACTTCCTCTTCCTGGGCCGGACGATGATCCACCGCAGCGGGTTCGCCGCCCACCCGGCGTTCCGCGACGCCGCCGGGCGGCCGCTGATCGACGTGGCCGGCGGGCTGCACTACGACGGCAACAGCCAGGGCGGCATCAACGGCGGCGCGCTCACCGCCGTCGCCCAGGACTGGACCCGCTCGGTGCTCGGCGTGCCCGCGATGAACTACTCCACGCTGCTGCAACGCAGCGTCGACTTCGCCCCGTTCCAGTCCGTGATGGACGGCTACTACCCGGACCGCATCGACCAGCAGCTCATCTTCGGTCTGCTCCAGATGCTGTGGGACCGGTCCGAGGCCAACGGGTACGCCCAGCACATGACCGACCGGCCGCTGCCGCGTACCCCGGCGCACCGGGTGCTGATGCACGTGGCCTTCGCCGACCAGCAGGTCTCGACCGCCGCGGCGGAGGTCCAGGCGCGCACCATCGGCGCCCGACTGCACACCCCGGCGCTGGCCGACGGCTGGTCACCGGACGTGCGGCCGTTCTGGGGCATCGCGCCGATCCGCAGGTACCCGTACGCCGGCTCGGCCATGGTGGTCTGGAACAGCGGCGCCGCGTACGCGCCGCCGCCGACCAACCTGGCCCCCGCCGGACCGGAGTACGGCGAGGACTCGCACGAGTTCCCGCGCGCCCAGCCCGGCGCGCAGCGGCAGAAGGCGGTGTTCCTGCTCACCGGCAAGGTGATCGACGTCTGCGCGGGCGGACCCTGCCCGTGAGCTGCGTCCGGCCGGTCTGAAGACGCCTACCCGCCGCCTGACCTCCGTCGGCAGCCGGCACACCAATGTCCTAGGACGCTCTGGCGGGTGTGCCGGCCGTCGCGGTGCGGCGCAGCGCCGTGCCCACTCAGAGCAGCACCTCGACCGGCGCCGGATGGCCGAGGAAGTGCACCGGGCTGGCGGTCGGCCCGTACGCCCCGGACTGGTGCACCACCACCAGGTCGCCGACCTCGCACCGGGGCAGCTCCACCCGCCGGCCGAGCGTGTCCAGCGGCGTGCAGAGCGGTCCGACCACTGTGACCGTCTCCCGCTCGTCGGCCGGCTTCGCGGTCACAGCGGACACCGGGTAGTTGCGGCGTACCACCTGGCCGAAGTTGCCGGAGGCGGCGAGGTGGTGGTGCATGCCGCCGTCGACCACCAGGAACGTCTCGCCGCGCGAGTGCTTGCGCTCCACCACCCGGCTGACGAAGACGCCCGCCTCGCCGACCAGGTACCGCCCCAGCTCCAGCACGACAGCGGTGTCCGGGTGGCGGCGGCGCCACTGCTCCACCTCCACGGCCAGGTGCCGGCCGTACGCGGCCAGGTCCAGCGCCTCGTCGCGGGGGAAGTACGGGATGCCGAGCCCGCCGCCGATGTTGACGTGCGCGAGGTCCAGCCGGTGCTCGCGTACCAGCCGGTCGGCCAGCTCGAACGTCTGGCTGACCCCCGTGGTCAGCGCGTCCAGGCGCAGGTTCTGCGACCCGGCGAAGATGTGCAGCCCGCACAGTCCGCGCCGGCCCGGCCCGCGCAGCACCTCGCCGACCGCCTCGGCGTCGATGCCGAACTGGGTCGCACCGCCGCCCATCGTCATCCCGGAACCGGAGAGCTGGAAGTCCGGGTTGACCCGCAGCGCGAACCGGGCGGACCGCCCGACCGCCGTCTCGATCCGGCGCAGCCGGGCCAGCTCGTCGCCGGACTCGACGTTGACCACCACGCCGGCGGCGATCGCGGCGGCCAGCTCCGGGTCGCGCTTGCCCGGCCCGGCGAAACTGATCTGCTCCCGGTCGACGGCGGTGCCGAGCGCGGTCAGCAGCTCACCGTGGCTGGCCACGTCGAGACCGTCGACGAGCGGCGCGAGGCGCTGCACCAGGGCCGGCATCGGGTTGGCCTTGATCGCGTAGTGCAGCAGCACACCGTCGGGCAGGGCCGCCCGCAGCTCGGCGACCCGGTGGCGGACGGCGGCGAAGTCGTACAGGTAGAAGGGGGTGCGGCCGGCGATGTCGGCGGCGAGGTTCAGGTCCATCAGGGCTCCACGCGGTAGAGGGTGAGGTCACGCAGCAGGTCCATGTCGTGGCCGAAGGCGGCCCGGTCGGCGCCGTAGACCATGAACACGGCGGAGGGCGGCTCGACGATGTGCGCGCTGGCGCGCGCGACGGTCTCGCCGACCGACACGTGCACCTGCACGGTGTGCTCGCTGCGCAGCGCGGGCAGGTCGACGGCGCTGACCCGGCCGGCGTGACGAGGGGTGATCACCCAGGCCCCCAGCTCGCCGGTCGGCCGGGCCCGCACGTCGTACGGCTCGCCGGCCCGCAGCAGGTAGTGCGCGAGGTCG
Source organism: Micromonospora sp. RV43 (assembly GCF_001029515.1). NCBI lineage: Bacteria > Bacillati > Actinomycetota > Actinomycetes > Micromonosporales > Micromonosporaceae > Micromonospora > Micromonospora sp. RV43. The sequence continues at coordinate 51,785 of NZ_LEKG01000006.1, forward strand.
ATGTCGACGCCGTGGGTGCGCAGGTAGACGGCGCGCATCTCGCCGCCCGGCGGCCGGGCCGCGACCTCCAGGAAGACCAGCTCGCCGTCGGGCGTGCCGAACACCTCCATGTGTACGCCGCCGTCCGGTGGCCGCAGCGCGGCGAGCGCCCGGTGGCCGAACCCGGACACCCGCACGGCCGTCGGGTCGTCGGCGGGCAGCGTCCACACGCCGAGCGACCGTCCGGCGGCGAACTCCATGCAGGGGTTGAGGTTGGCGCACACGTTGCTCCACACCACCCGGCCGTCCTGCACCAGCGCGTCGAAGTTGTAGAGCGTGCCGGAGACGAACTCGTCCACCTCGTAGCTGTTGCGGTCCTTCGGCGAGGACGCCCAGCTCGCCCAGGCGCGCAACGCCGCCGGCCCGTCCAGCCGCCGCACGTCCATGCTGGCGTACCTGTCGACCGGCTTGACCACCATCGGGAAGCCGATCTCCGCGGCGATCCGCTCGCAGTAGCCGCGCGGGTCGGCGGCGTGCCGGTCCCGGTCGAAGCGCAGGTGCCGCGGCAGCCGCAGGCCGCTGCCGGCGAGCGCGGCCTTGCTGGCCATCTTGTCCACGAACGGCAGCAGGCGCGCGGCCGGCCAGCCGGCCGTGCCGAGGCGCTCGGCGAGTCGCGCGCAGATCAGCTCGCAGGACTCGTCGTTGGTGAGGAACCGGAGCTGCTCCGGCCGGGGGCGGGGCAGCTCCCGGTCCAGCAACGCCACCAGGTCGGTCGTCTCCATGTCGTCGGGCACGACGATCCGGGCGTACGCGGCGCGCTGCTCGTCGGTGAGCCGGCGCGCGTAGTGCGGGCTGGAGACCAGCCAGAGTTCCGCGTCCGCGAGCCGGCCCAGGTCGGCCAGGCCGGATCGGATCACGTTGTCGTTGATGAGGATGACGTACAGCTTCTTCACGCGACTCTCCTCGCGGGTCAGTGTTCGAGCAGGACGGCGCCGAACGTGCCGCCGACCCCGACGGACGCCATCAGGGCCAGGTCACCCGGGCGCAGCCGGGGCCGGACGGTGTCCAGGTTCAGGAAGATGTCGGCGCCGAAGCAGTGGCCGTACCGGGGCACGTTGTCGAGCACGATCCGATCGGCCGGTACGCCGATCACACCGGCCGCCGCCCGCCACACGTTGACGTTGACGTTGTGCGGCAACAGGACTGTCAGCTCGTCGGGACGGCGTCCGGCCCGCCGCAGCGTCCGGTCGACCACGTCGCCGAGATGCTCCTGGAAGCGGCGTTCGTACTCCTGGCGGCTCGGCGCGCCGGGCTCGGTGTAGATGCCGCCGGCGTACTGGCCGTGCGTGGCGACCGCGTGGGCGAGCACCCGGTCGCGGGGCCCGTTCCGGCGCAGCAGCACCGCGCACGCCACGTCCCCGGCGATGCCGGTGTCCAGCACCCGCAGATCCGGGCTGTCGGCGGTCTCGCCGATCAGCAGGACGCCGACGGCGTCGCCGGGCCGCCCCGCGAGCAGCCGGTCCATCAGGTCCAGCGCGCTGATGCTGGAGACGCACTTGTTGGACTGGGTGCCGAAGCACAGCGCGTCGCCGCCGAGCTGCCGGGCGACCAGCCGGGGCAGGCCGGCGCCGACCGGTCCGATGTACGGGCCGGTGTGCGCGTGCACCACCACCGCCACCCGGTCCGGTGTCACGCGCGCCTCGTCGAGCAGCCGCCGGACGGCGTCCAGCAGCATCGGGAACTCCTGCCCGGCGGCGGCCACCGGGATCCGGTCGTAGCCGTAGAGCCGGCCGTACACCCGGGCGCGGGCCGAGGTGAGGCCGAGCAGCGCGTGGTCGTCGGTGACCGACAGCCGCCGTTCCGGTTCCACGCGTACCACCGCGTCAATCGCGATCATCGGGTGTCCTCCGGGCGGGCGGCGCGGCGACGACGCGGCGGCCGTTGACCGGGCTGCACGACAGCACCCGGGCCGGCACCCGGACCAGGCGGGTGGCCCGGTAGCGGCGCAGCAGCTCGCGCCACTGCTCCGGATCGCGGTCGTCGAGCGCGGCGAGCCGGCCGAGCTTGCGGTACTGGAGGACCCCGCGTGGGCGGGACTGCGGGCGGGCCCGGCGGATGTAGCCCCAGGCGTCCCACATCAGCGGTTCCCAGCCGGCGAGGGCGGCCAGGTCGTACAGGAACAGGTTGCGGGCCTGCCAGCGGCCGGCGTCGGCGTTCAGCATCAGGCCGCTGAGGCGCAGCGCCGCACGCTCGCCCTCCTGGGCCCGGCGCCAGGCGCGGGCGCCGGTGAGGAACACCGACTCCGGTACGTCGTCCCGGTAGTGGTCGGGCAGTTGGAAGGTGTCCCGGGCGGTCCGGTACATCCGGCCGTCGGCGTACCGCCACCGGCCCTCGCCGGCCGACCAGTACTCGACCACCACGTGGTCGTGCATCGGCCGGTAGGGCACGTACAGGTGGTGGGCGGTGCCGTACCGCAGCCGGGCCGGCACCCCCTGCTCCCGCAGCACGGCGCAGAGCAGCAGGCTCGCGTCCCGGCAGACGCCCAGCCAGCGGCGGTGCAGCGGCCGGGCCCGGGTCAGCGGCGCCGGGTCGAGGGCGAGCACCCGGTCGAGCATCCGCCGGGTGGTGCGCAGGTCGACCTCGGCGAGCCGGTCCGGTCCGGGCTTCCAGCCGGCCGCGGGCGGGTCCAGCTCGTAGTGGGCGAAGAGGCCGCCGATGACCTCCACGAGGGCCGGCACGTCGGCCGGCAGCCGGCGCAGCGCCTCGGCGTGCGGTCCGGGTTCGGTCATCGGGGTGTGCCGGCGGTAGGTGGCGAGCATCCGGTCCAGCCCGGCGGCCGGTGTCCGCACGGCGGCGGTCACGATTCCTCCTCGAGCCGGCGCCGCAGCTGCGGGTAGTCCACCTTGAGGCTGCGGTTCTGCGGCAGCGGGCCGATGTGGATGCGGCTCGGCCACAGGTGTTCGGGCAGTTCCCGGCTGATCCGGCGGCGCATCTCGGGCACCGGCGTCGCGGTGTCCGCGACGAACGCGACGAGCCCCTGGACGAGGCCGCCCGGCGCCACCGGCCAGCCGACCACCGCCACGGCCTCGGTGCCGAGCACCTGCCGCAGCAGGGTCTCCACCTCGAGCCGTTCCACCCGGTGCCCGCGGACCTGCATCTGGTCGTCGCGGCGGCCCTTGAACACCAGCCCCCAGCGCGGGTCGTGGGCGACCAGGTCGCCGGTGCGGTACCAGCGTCCTGGCGCGTCCGGCAGCTCGACGAACCGGGCCGCGGTCTGCTCCGGGTCGCCGTGGTAGCCCGGGACGAGCTGGCTGCCACGCAGCAGCAACTCGCCGGTCTGCCCGGCGGCCACCCCGGCCAGGTCGGCGCCGACGACGCGGACCTCCTGCCGGGGGTACGGCCATCCGATCGGCACGACGTCCGGCAGGTCCTGGTCCGGCCGCCAGCCGAAGGAGGTCACCGCGATCGTGCACTCGGTTGGCCCGTACACGTTGAACAGCTCCCCGTCCGGGTTGGCGGCGTGCCACGCCTGCGCGAGCCGCCGGGGCAGCGGTTCCCCGCAGAACAGCGTCCGGCGCAGGCTGGGCAGCGCGCCGGGCCGGAGCAGGCCGAGGTCGAGCAGGCTGACGCCGGTGGTGGGCACGGACAGCCAGAAGGTCAGCGCGTGCTCCCGTACCAGCGTGGGGAGCTTGTAGACGGCCTGGTCGGGCAGCGCGTACACGGCCGCGCCGACGGTCCACGGCAGCGCGATGTCGTGCACCGACAGGTCGAACGTGAAGTTGTTGACCTGGGCGAACCGGTCCTCGCAGGTCGGGCCGAACAGCTCGATCGCGCCGTCCAGGTACGCGGTGAGGTTGTCCAGTGTGACCAGGACGGCCTTGGGCACCCCGGTGCTGCCGGAGGTGAACATCAGGTACGCGCCGCCCTGCGGCCGCCGGGGCTCGCCCTCCCACCGCGGCCCGGGGCCGTGGTCGAGCACCGGCGCCGGCGGCGCCATCATCGTCCGCAGCCGGTCGTCCTGGTCCGGGTCACCGCTGTCCAGGACCGCGACCACCTGTCCGTCGAGCCGTTTGAGCACCTTCTCGCAGTAGGCGGGCGGCGACGTGGGGCACATCGGCACGAACGCCTTGCCGGCCAGCAGGCTCGCCAGAATCGCCACGTACCGGGTCAGGTTCCGGCCGCAGTACACCAGGCAGAACGGCTCGTCCCGCTCGTCGAGCCGGCCGGCCAGGGTGTCGGCGCGGGCGAACAGCTCCCGGTACGTGTACGCGCGGTCGTCGACCCAGAGCGCCGTACGCTCCGGGTGCCGCCGGGCGGCGGCCAGCAGCCGGTCGCGCAGCTCGGCGCGGTATCCGATGGTCATGTGTGACTCCCGTATTCGAGCACCACGGCGGCGAAGACCGCGCCGAGCCCGACCGTGGCGAGCATCAGCCGGTCACCGGGCCGCAGCAGGCCCGCGCGGTCGGCGGCGGCGAGGTTGAGGAAGATGTCGGCGCCGAAGCAGTGCGCCGTGTGCGGCACCTGGTCCAGGTAGACCGACTCGAACGGAATGCCGGCGCGCGCCGCGACCTGCTTCCAGGAGAACGTGTTGACGTTGTGCGGCAGCACCATGTGGATGTCCGGCCAGGTCAGCCCGGCGTCGTCGAGCGCGCGGCGCATCACGTCGGCGAGCCGCGCCGGGTACTCGGCCTCGAACTCGGCGTTGGCCGTCTCGTCCTGCCACTGGCAGGCGGCGTGCCGGCCGTACGTGTCGATCCGGGCGGCCAGGACGCGGTGACCGGCGTCGCGGCGGCTGAACAGGCAGGCGACCCCGGCGTCGCCGGTGACCGAGCTGTTCGGGATCACCTGCATGATCGGGGTGAACGCGACGTCGGCTGTCACCACGATCGCCACGTCGGTGGCCGAACCCCGGGCCAGCAGCCGGTCGACCACCCGCATGGCGGACACCGTCGACGCGCAGTTGTTGGTGGTCATGCCGAACGACTGCGCCCGGTCCAGCCCGAGCCGGCGGCAGATCCGGGCCAGGCCGGCGCGGCCCACCACGTCCTGGTGGGTGCCGGTGTGGGCGTGCACCAGCCAGCGGATCCGGCCGGAGTCCACACCCGACTCCTTGAGCAGGTTCGCCACCGTCTCCTCGACCAGGGCGGCGGTGTCGCCGGACCACACCGGTACCCGGTCGAGGCCGTAGATCCGGTGGAACACGGCCAGCTCGGCGCGCGGCATGTCGTACCGGCCGGCGAGGGCGAAGAGGCTGGGCCGGTCGTCCGGCACGACGGCCTGCACGGCGGTCAGGTTCAGCACGGCGCACCGGCCGGTGCCAGGGCCGCAGTGGGCACCGGGTACCGGCGCAGCAGCTCGGGCTTGTCCACCTTGCCGTTGCTGTTGCGCGGCAGCGTGGCGAGCACCTCGTAGCGGGTGGGCCGCTGCCAGGTCTCCAGGCCGGACCGGCAGGCCGCACGCAGCGCGGACGCGTCGACGGCGGCCGGGTCGGCGGCGACGAAGGCGGCGATGTCGTGGTCGCCGTCGTCGAGGGCGGTGCAGACCACGCTCGCCTCGGCGACGCCCGGCGCGGACCGCAGGACCTCCTCGACGTCGCGGGGGATCAGTTTGCGTCCCCGGACCTTGATCACCTCGTCGATCCGGCCCTTGAAGAAGAAGTGACCGTCCTCGTCGAGGTAGCCGTAGTCGCCGGTGTAGAGGCAGCGGCCGCCGCGTACCGGGTGCTCGCGGATCTTGCGGGCGGTCTCGTCCGGCAGTCCCCAGTAGCCCCGCATCACCGTGCCGCCGCGCACCACGAGCTGCCCCACCTGGTACGGCGGGCAGGGCCGGTCCTGCTCGTCGACCACCAGGATCTGGGTGTTCGGGATGGCCTGCCCGACGCTGCCCGGCTTGGCGTCGAGCAGCTCCGGCGGAAGGTAGGTGCAGCGCTTGCACTCGGTGACGCCGTACATCGAGTAGATGTCCGCGCCGGGGAACAGCCGGCGGATCGCGGCGATGTGCCGGGGCAGCAGCGCGGCGCCGGTGTTGGTCAGGCAGCGGACGCTGCTCACGTCCGGCATGCCGAAGCGGCTGAACTGCTCGACCAGCTCGAACAGCACCGGCACGCCGGGCACGACTGTGCAGCGGTAGCGGGCGATGTCCTTGATGACCTGCAACGGCAGGCTCATGTCCCGCTCCAGGACCAGCGTCGCGCCCTGCGAGAACGCCATGATCATCTGGTAGAGCCCGTAGTCGAAGGCGAGCGGCAGGGCGCAGAGGAACACGTCCTCCGGGCCGTTGCGCAGGTACTCGTTGAGCGAGTCCAGCGCGGTCAGCATGTTCGCGTGGCTGAGCATCACGCCCTTGGCGTCGCCGGTGGAGCCGGACGTGTAGACCAGCGCGGCCAGATCCTCGCTGATCACGTCGACGGGTGCCGGCGTACCGGCGAAGAGGGTGTCCTCGGCGCCGACCGGCAGCACCGCGCGGACCGACGCCGGCAGGCCCAGGCCGGTCAGGGAGCGCGCCATCGGCTCCAGCGCGAGCAGGACGGTGGCGGCGCAGTCGGCCAGCACGTGGCGTACCCGCTCGGGCCGCTGCTCGTGGCCGACCACCACGGCCACCCCGCCGGCGGCCAGCGCCGCCCAGAAGGCGGTCACCGTCTCGACCCGGTTCCCGGCGCAGATCACCACCCGGTCGCCGGGGCGCACGCCGTCGGCCTGGAGGCGGCCGGCCAGGCCGGCCACGCGTGCCGCCAGGTCGCGGTAGGTCAGCCGGTGCGGTCCCGCGATCAGGGCGAGCTTGTCGGGATGACTGTCCACTGTGGCGGTGAGGACGTCGTACAGGGTTCGGTGCATCGTGTTTCCTTCAGCTCGTGGGGATGGCGCTGACCCGCCCACCGAGGCGGCGGGCGCGGAGCAGCTCGTGGACGACGAAGCCGACGGCCGGCAGGTGGGCCACGGCCAGCGCGAGGTAGACGTGGGACACCGGATGCCCGGCGCGGGCCAGCCCGGCGGCCAGGGCGAGCTGGACGACTGTGAGCGTGGCGTTCACGACCAGCGCCCGGACCCCGTTCCCGGTCTCCTCCAGGAAGATCGACAGGGTGAGCAGCGGACCGGCGACCAGATAGGCCGGCGCCAGGTAGCCGAGGTAGTCGGCGGCGGCCCGGGCCACCGCCGGATCGCCGGTGAGCAGTCCGGTCCCGGGCCCGCGGAGCAGCCAGACCAGGGCGGCCACGACCGCGAACACCGCCGCCGACAGCCCGACCGCGGCGACGACCGACGGTCCGACCCGCCCGCCCCGGCGCTGCGCGGCGAGCCGGTTGACGGTGATGCCGGCGCCCACACCGAGTGCGATGGCCGGCAGCAGCACGAGGTTCTGCACCCGGTACGCCACGCCGTACCCGGCCACTGTCAGCGGGGAGTAGCCGGCGAGGATCCGGGTCAGCACCAGCCCGCTGCCGAACAGCAGCAGGTAGCCCAGGCTCACCGGCACGCTGATCCGGCAGACCTCCCGCCAGGACCGGCGGACCGGTGCGCGCAGCCCGATCCGGGCCCAGGGCCGCACCCCGCAGCGGGCCAGGCGGCGGGACGCCCAGACCGCTGTGGCGGTCGCGGTGGTGGCGGTGGCCGCCGGCAGGGCGAACACGCCGAGCCAGCCGACGAGCGCGGCGGTGAGCACCACCCCGGAGCCGAGGCTCACCAGCGTGCCGACGGTCACCGCGCGTACCTGCCGCAGCCCGTAGAGGCTCGACATCAGCGCCACGCTCACCGCCAGCACCGCGCCGGTGAGCGTGTTGAGCTGGACGAACGCGTACACCAGGGTGCGCGAACCGGCGGGCACCGCGTACAGGTCGAGGAAGAGCGGGTGCGCCACCAGGAACAGCAGCGCCACGCCGAGGTTGACCGCCACGCCGAGCACGAGCACGGTCCGCTGCCGCCGCGCGTACGTGTCGAGGTCGCCGCTGCCCGACGCCTGGGCGGCGAACGCCACCGACGCGACACGCAGGCTCTCGTTCACCGAGTTCTGCAACAGGATCATCGGCAGCACCAGCGCCAGCGGGTACAGGTAGGCCGGGTCGTGCCGGCCGATCACGGCGGTGTTCAGCAGCGGCGCCACCAGGCTCGCCAGCGACGCGAGCAGCACCGGCAGCGCGATCGCCAGCACCGGCCCGAGCACCGGCGGCGCGGCGCTGTCCCCGGCCGGGCGCGACTGGTCGACGGCTGTCATACCGGCACCTCCCGGCGCAGATAGCCGGCGTGCACGTTGGCGAGCTGGATGGGCGTGGTGCCCTCCATGAACTCGTACGCGACCACGTCGGTCAGGGACCGGGCGAGCCACGGGTGGTCGACGAGCGCCGCCACCGGCAGCTCCCGGGCGAGGACCGCGGCCACCTCCTCGGCCGCCGCAGTGGCCCGCTGCTTCGCCAGCGACACCAGCGCGCCGCGCAGCGGCTCCTCGTCGACCTCGCGGGCGGCGGCGGCGTTCAGCTCGCGCGACCGCTCCAGCATCTGGTCGAACCGGTCCAGCTCCGGGCGGGCGGCGCCGACGTGGTCCCGGACGTAGTCGACGAGGGCCTGGGCGTGGCCGAGCGCCATCGCCGCCACCCCGGGCCGGAAGCGGTGGAACGTCTTGAGCATGCCCATCATGCCGCGCTCGGTGGCCTTCAGGTGGCTGCCGAGCACCGCCTCCGGCGGCACCCGCAGTCCGTCGACGCGCAGCTCGGACAGTTGCGCGCCGGGCAGGGCGAACATCGGGAGCACGCGTCGTCGTACCGCGGCGGACTCGATCAGCTCCGGCGTCATCAGCACCGCCACCAGGTCCAGCGGACCGTCGCCGGTGCGCGCGAGGACGGTGCCGACGGGCGCCACCGCCCCGTTGCCGAATAGCAGCTTCTCGCCGGTCAGCCGGCCGTCGCGCAGCGTGGTGTCCAGGTGGGCGGCGTCGGAGCCGCGTCCCGGCTCGGTGACCGCGAAGAACGTGCGGCACCGGGTGGTGGACACCAGCTCCCGGAACCAGGCCCGCTGCCGCGGTGTGCCCAGCGCGTCCAGCAGCACACAGGACAGCGACGGACCCGGGGTGGTGAGCAGGAAACTCGCGCTGCCGTAGCTGAGCGCCTCGAACATCGCGGCCCGCCGGCGGGTGTCCGCCGCGAACTCGGCCTCGATCTTCTGCGCGACCGCCGGGTGGTCGAGGTGCCGCAGCACCAGGTCGGGATCGTCCGGCACGGCCGGCGAGTTCTCGCGGTACCAGGTGGCCGCGGCCAGCCACTCCGGCCCGTAGCGGGCGGCGAAGCGGTCGGGATTCAGTCGGAACACGGGGCACCGTCCAGGTAGATCCGGTTGGCGTAGAGCAGGGCGGTGCGCATCTGCGCCATCTGCCCGGCGAGGACGGACCGGCCGCCGGCCATCCGGATCAGGTCGCGGGCCAGCCCGTCGACCTCCCGGACCCACCAGGCCCGGCCCGCCGGTTCGGCGAGCGCGGCGGCCGCGTCGGTCTGGCGCAGGGCGGCGGCCCGGGCCACCAGCCCGGCCATCTGGTGGGCGACCACCGGGTGGGCACTGAGCCGCTGACCGGCCGAACGCCGGCCGGCGAGGAACCGCCGGCACCAGCGGACCGCCTCGCCGAGCGCGTCCCGCTCGGCGTCGGCGAGGGCCTGCCGGAACAGCCGCAGGGCCGGTGCGTCGGCCGGTCCGCCGGCCGCCCGGTACCGCAGCACCACCAGGCCCGCGCGGGTCAGCAGCTCATGGGGTACGACGGTGAGCCGTTCCGCCCCGAGGACGGCGCCCGTGGTGAGGTCGAACGCCTCCACCGGCGCCGCGTCGCGGTCGGCGAGCACCAGCCCGGCGTACCCGGCGGCCTGGCCGGATCCGGCCGGCAGCGCGCCGGTCTCGCGGGCCCGGGCAACGGCGGCGCCGACTGTGAACCGGACGGCGACCGGGTCGGCGGCCGGCCCGGCGGGCCGGGTGGGCAGTCGCAGCACGTTCGTCACGGCGTCACCGCCCGGGTCAGCACCACGGCGGCGGACAGGCTTTCCACGTCCTCCTCGACGTAGGCGACGTAACCGCCGGCCGGGGCGGTGGACTCGGCGCCGAGCCAGCGGAACAGCCCGGTGCAGGTGCGCTCCGGCGGCAGGAACTCGACCCGGCACGGCCAGGAGTCCGGCCCGTACGCGTAGGCCCACCGCCGGTAGAGGAACGTGGCCCGGTTGACCCGCACGGTCAGCTCCGCCGGGTCCACGTCGTACTCCGCGCACCAGCGCGCGACCAGGCGGGACAGGTCCCCGTCGTCGCCCAGCACCGCCGGCTCGCCGAGCGCCGTGACGGTCAGGATCTCCGTTCCGGCCGGCCGGCGGCCGATCCGCACCGCCCCGGCGGTGGACCGGCTCGGGCCGGGGAAGTGGGCGCCCATCGGGGCCGGGACTGTGGTCTGCTCGACGCTGAGCAGCAGGCCGTCGCGGTCCGCCGGACCGGCCCGCAGGAAGTCGCAGAGCACCAGCAACGCGAGCGCCGGGGAGATGCTGCCCTGGTCGACCAGGTCGAACGAGGTGCAGTCGAGGCGGTGCCGGTGGTGCAGGTACGGGCCGAAGGCGGACACGTCCGGGTCGAACTCCGGCGTCCAGTAGCTGGTGACGAGCACACCGAGGTCGCGGAAGAGACCGGGTCCGGTGCGGTCGGCCAACGCGTCGGCCAGGTCGACGAAGGTGTACTGGTCGCCCCGGGTGAGTGTGGCCTCGTCGAGGACCACGCCGGCCATCCGGTGCAGGTCCGCCTGGTACTCGACGAAGCGCGGCCGGGGTGGGTGCCGGTCGTCGCGGGTGGGCAGCACCGCGTGGTGCGCCGCCTGTACGTAGAGGCCGGTCATCGGTCAGGCGATCTTCGCGGTGCTCAGCTGCGTCCGGACGTACTCGTAGATGCTGCCGATGGTCTGGAAGTGCTCGGCCTCCAGCGTCGTCGCGTCCACGAAGAACCCGTCGACCGCGTCCTCCAGCGCCATGAGGAACGTCAACGACGTCATCGAGTCGATCCCGAGGTCCTCGCGGAGCTGGGTGTCGAGATCCATGTCGAGGACGGCGTCGTCGTGCGTCACGTCGGCGAGCACGCGCTTGACGGTGTCGATGAGCTCGGATTCCTGGATGGGCACGGAAATGCTCCTTCGTTCGGGTCGGAGGCGGCCGGAACCGGCCCGCGAGCGGGCTGGGAATCGCCCGGGTGGGCGCACGGTTGTCCGCCGGCGATGGTGATCGGTGCGGAAAGGATTTCGGGGATCGCGATAAGCCGCCGGAAAGTGTCCTCCGGTTGCGGTCGGCGGAAGGAACTTTGCCGAACCGCGATCGGGGGTGTCAATGCTTTTCCGACTCGGCGGGTGACGGCAGTACGACTGAGCGTGTCAGTCGGAAATGCGGCACCGTGGCGATTCGTGCGGACGCGGCCGGCTCGCCTTTCCGGTGTTCCCGGCCGACCCGGTCCGGATCGGCGATGTCGGACCTGGCCGTCCGTACCCGGATCCGCGGTATCTGTCCACCTTGCCGGGTCGGACCTGGCCGGAGGCGCCGCTCACCCGGGCCGGGCGGGTGGTCGCGGGATGTCTCCGCCCGGCCGGCGCGTGCTCGTGGCGATTACTCCATGAGGGCGTGTGGCGCTACCCGGTAGCCGACAGTCGTTTCCCGCAGTGATGCCGTGTGACGCAACTCGCCAACCGTCCTTCCGGCGGCTGTCCGGCGGCTGTCACTCCGCTTGCGGATGAGTTCTCGGCGAATCGCCGGCATCGAAAGGATGATTCGGAGTGGTCTCTTCGGTCCGGCTGTCGGAAACCGAATTGACCGCCTTCCGATCACGCGTCATCACGCGTTTACGAGAATGTGTCGCGGTGGGAATTCCACAACGGCGCGGCACCCGAGGCGGCCGCCTCTCGCCTGCGTCCGCCGAAGCGGGTCGCGGTGATGCCGCGTCCGGACCCTCCGGCGGCCCTTCGTGCATCGGAGATCCGCGATGCTAGCCTGCCCGTCTGGTAAGGACAGTCTTCTCGACCGGGTTCAAGAGTGGATCGATGACGGATGGTTCGGACGCCCGGCGTTCGCGGCACCACGCAACGTCCGGGACCACACCCGTGACCGGTGTCGGCAGCCGAGGTGGTCGCGGATGACCCGGACCGCACCGGCAGCCGCCCGGGCCGCGCTCGCCGCCGTCGTCGCGTCGGCGGTGCTCGCGCTGACGCCGCTCGCGCCGGCCGCCCGCGCCGAGGGCGACCACGTCAAGTACTACACGGTCGAGGCGGCCCACCAGGGCGAGCCGGAGAACCTCACCGAGATCGCGGAGCGGTTCCTGGGCGACGGCGCGCGGGCGGCCGAGCTGTTCGCGCTCAACGCCGGGCGGATCCAGCCGGACGGCACCACCCTCACCGACGGTTCCCGGCTCCGGGCCGGCTGGGTGCTGGTGCTGCCGTGGGACGCGTACGGCAGCGAGGTCCGCCGGGGCGTCCCGCCGGCCGCGAAGCCGGCGCCCGGCGCGTCCACGCCGGCCGGACGGCAGCCCGCCGCCGACGGCGACGCGGCCGTCCGCCCGCCGAAGGGGTGCCGCACCGCCGCGACGTCGCGCGCCCGGTCACAGTGGGCCGGTCCGCGCCTCGCCGCCGACCAGGCGTGGCCGCACAGCCGGGGCCGGGACCAGCTCGTGGCCGTCGTCGACTCCGGCGTCGCCGGCGGCCTGCCCCCGCTCGCCGGCCGGGTGACGACGGGTGTCGACCGGGCGACCGGCGGCGCTCGCGGTGACACCGACTGTCTCGGCACCGGTACGGCGATGGCCGCGCTGATCGTGGCGCAGCCGGTGAAGAGGTCGGCGGTGGCCGGCATCGCGCCGGACGCGGCGGTCATGCCGGTCCGGGTAGCCGGCCGGACACCCGGCGCCTCGACCGCGGCGAGCGTGGCGGGCATCCGGGCGGCGGTCGGCTCCGGCGCCTCCGTCGTCGCGCTCGGGCCGCAGGTGGACCTCGGCCAGGCCGAGGTGGTGTCCGCCGTCAACGAGGCGGTCGACGACGGCGTGGTGGTCGTGGTGGGCGCCGCCGCTGAGTCGGCGCCACCGGACCCGGACGTGCCACTGAACGACGCGGTGCTGCGCGTCGGCGGGATCGGGCCGGACGGGGGTACGGCCGACAGCTACCGGTCCGGCGGCGTGGACGTGGTCGCACCCGGCGTCGACGTGACCAGCCTCGGCATCACCGGCGCGCGACCGGTGAACGGCGCCGGCACCCACCTCGCCGTCGCGTACGTGGCGGGGCAGGCGGCGCTGATCCGGTCGGCGTACCCGGATCTCGACCCGGCGCAGGTCCGCAACCGGGTGCTGAAGACCGCGAAGACCACCGGCGGCGTCGCGCCGGAGATCGACCTGACCGCCTCCGTCACCGCCGTGCTGCCCGAGGAGGCGCCCCGGGCACAGGCGGCCGCGCAGGCGTCCGGCTCCACCGGGATCGGCCGCCGGGCGGCGTTGCTGGCGCTCGCCGGGCCGGCGGCGCTCGCCGCCCTCCTGCTGGGCCTGCGCGCCCGCAGGTCGGCGCGGACGGGTGCCGGGCGGCCGGAGGCGGCACCCGCCGGGGCCGGGACGGCAGCCCCGTCCGTCCCCACCGTCACGGCGGACGCCGCCGCGACGCGGACCGATCCGGCCGTCGCCGCCCCGCCCCCGACCGATCCGGCCAGCACCGGGCCGGACGTGACGGCGGCGGTCGCGGAGCTGAGCCGCGACCCCGCGCTGCGGCACCTGGCCGCCGACGAGGCGGGCATGGCGTACCTGGCGGAGACCCGGCCGGAGGCGCGCGAGAAGGCGCTCATCGGCCTGGTGCCGGGCATGGACGACGAGACGGTGGCAGCGCTGCCGGCGATGGTGACGGCGCTGCCCGGCACCGACGACCAGGAGCAGTCGCTCACCGGCGTCCTGGTCGACGTCCGGCGTCACCTGCGCGGCGACCCGCTCGCGCTGGACCGGGCGCTGGTGCGCGCCGGGAAGGTCCGGTGGCAGTCCCAGCACGAACTGGCCGAACACGTCACGTCGTACGCGCAGCAGCATCCGGAACTGGACCGGCTCGCCACCGCCATCGCCGAGACCCGCTGGTCGAGCGGCGCCGGGGAGCCGGCGCGGGGCAGCTGATCAGAGCAGCACGAGTTCCTGGGCCAGCATGTCGGTCCAGGTGCGCCGGGTGAAGTTGCAGCCGGTGTGCGCCACGAACTGCTCCAGGGTGCGTACCGGCCCGATGCCGAGCCGGTCGACCGGCGGGGTGTGCAGCATGTAGAGCACCCGGCGACGGCTCAGTTCCTCGTAGCGGGACCAGTCCTGCTCGACGTGGTCGCTCCAGTGCCGCGGCCGGTCCTGCCGGATGTAGTAGTGCCAGGTCAGCACCTCGGTGGGGTGGAACAGGTCGTAGCCCCACGTGTAGGCGCGCAGGGCCAGGGTGATCTCCTCGCCGTGGAAGTAGATGCCCGGGTCGTAGGGCACCTCGGCGACGAACGAGCCGGGCGCGAAGAGGAACCCGGCGGCCAGGAACAGCGCCGGCTTGGGCGGTACGCCGGGCGCGGCCCCCTCGATCAGGCGCTGACCGAAGACCGGTACGCCGAACGTCGTCCAGTCGCTGACGACGATCTCGGCGGGCGCGCCCGCGCCGGTGAACTCCTGATCGGGCTCGTAGCTCGCCGGGTACGCGGTGAGGACCGGCTTCGCCGCACCCGTCTCCCGCGCCATCCGGATCATCCGCACGTCCCAGCCCGGCGCGAACCGGGTGTGGCTGTCCACCTGCAACAGCCAGTCCTCGCCGCGGTACCGCTGGAACGTCTTGTCCCGGGCCCAGCAGGCGCCGCGGCTGTCCCGGGCGTCGTACTCCTGCACGTCCACCTGCGGCAGGTCCCGGATGGCGGAGATGTCCTCGTCGCCGAGGTGCTGCCAGCACACCGCGATGCGGACGTCCTCCGGGTGCGCCGCCTTGGCCAGGCAGTCCAGCACCGTCGGCACCAGTTCCCGGTCCCGGTACGACGCGACCGCCACGAAGATCGTCACGCGTCCGCCTCCGCCTCCGCCTCCGCGTCCGCGTCCGCCTCCGCCGGGACGAGGGCGTACGACTGGAACAGCAGCGCCAGCGCGCGGTGCTCGTCGGCGGGATCGGTGACCGGGAGCCGGTCACCACGTGACCGGATGTGGGCCAGGAGGTCCGGCTCCGGTGCCAGCCCGTACGCCTGGAGGTAGTAGGCGACGGACTCGGGCCAGAGCCAGCGTCCGTCGGTGCGGTAGGTCATCGGCACGACCCGGCCGCGTCCGGGCTCCACCACGTCGGGCCCGCGCGCGGTGGTGGCGAGCACCGGCGTGCCCGCGTCGAGGTACGCCGCCGCCAGCGCGAGGTCCGTGCCGGACAGCCGTTCGCGGCCCGGCGCGAAGCGTGCGCCGTCGTCGTCCACCTCGTCGAAGACGCGGGCGATCCGCAGCGGTTCGGTGTCCCGGCCGGCCCAGAGCAGCGCGCCGGACCGGCGGGCCGCGGCCGCGTACGGCGGGAGCTTGTCGCCGGGGCGGTACACCTCGACCAGCGGGGCCGAGATCCCGGCCCCGGCGAGTGCCCGCATCACTGTCGCCGCCGTCACCGCCTGCGGCCCGTTCGTCTCCAGCACGTAGACCGGCGCGGGCGGGATCACCGAGGCCGCCCACTCCGGGGCGATCCGCCATCCGCGCCACAGCGCCACCGCGCCGGGCTGCTGCCGGGCCGCGGCGACCGCGACCCGGTCGGTGTCGTCCATCAGGCCGTCGCGGCCGGTGAGGTCGGCCAGTGGCGGCACCCGGCCACCGAAGACACGCGGATTCGGTACGGCCGACGCGAACGTGAACGGCAGGTCGACCACTCCGGGCGGCTCCGGGAGAGACACCGTGCCGGTGTCGGCGAGCCGCAGCCGCGCCTCGGCGAGCATCGCGTCCGGCACCCGGCCACCGAGGTGCAGCAGCGCGATGTGCAGCTCGTCCTGGTCCGTCATTCCCGGCCTCCTCGCGTCCTCGTCGGCGGGCGTCGGCGCATTCGACCACGGCGGCCGACGGGAGCGCCGCGCAGCGCCGGGGCTCGTGCCCGAAGGACACCGCGACCCGAGGCGTTCGTGCACCCGGTCAGAGCGCCCTCGCGCGTACCAGGGCGGCGAACGCCCGGTGGACGGCGACCGCGTCGGCGGGCGCGGGCGGGTCGGCCCGGCACCGCCGCAGGTGCCGCAGCAGACCCTCGTCGGTCAGCGCGCCCTCGTCGAGCAGCCGGTCGGCCACGTCGGCCGGCCAGACCCAGGTGCCGTCGGTGCGCAGGTGCGCGGTCAGGGCGGGCGCCGACCGCAGGTGGGTGACGAACGCCGCGATCTCGTCGTCGTCGACCGGGAGCCGGGCGTCCCCGTCGGCGGCCAGGTGCACCTCGCCGGGCGGCTGAGGAGCCCAGATCAGCGCGGACCGGGACCGGGCCGCCCACTGGTACGCGGGCAGCGGCAGGTCGGGCCGGTACACCTCGACCGGCGCGGCGTGCCCGGCGTCGGCGAGGGCCTGCTGTCCCCGGTCGGCGATCGCGGGCAGTTCGTCGTCGGTCGCCGTCGCCTCGACCAGGTAGACCCGCACGGCGTCGACGGTGCCGTCCGGCCCCCGGGTGATCCGCCAGCAGCGCCACACCCCGGCGGTGCGCGCCGGGTCCAGCACGTCGAGCAGGGCCCGGTCGAGGTCGTCCACGGTGCCACCGGCTGTCTCGTCCACCACCGGCGGCGCGGCCGTCGCGTACAGCGGCAGGTCGGCCGGCGGGAACGGGACGAACAGGGCCGTCGGTTCGGCGTCCACGTTCTCGTCCGCAGCCGGTTCGGGCAGCAGCGGCGTCTCCGGGGGCAGCAGCGCGGTGAGCACCGCGATCTCCGCCGCTGACTGCGGGAACGCGCCGAGCAGCCGTGCGGCGCAGGCGCCGTGGTCGCCGTGGGCGAGCAGGCCACGCAGGCCGGCGAGGTCGCCGTCCGGGATCCGGCCCGCGGCACGCAGGCAGAGCAGGTGCAGCAGACCGGTGCTCATCGCGTCGCCGCCGTCTCGTGCAGGAAGGCGGCGGCCAGCCGGGCGGGCGCCGGGCCGCCCGGGTTGACGAGCACGTCACCGTCACCGGCCACCCCGGCCAGTTCCGCCAGGTCCAGCAGCCGCCACCCGGGCGCCGGCACCGGCTCCCGGTGGGGTTCGCCGGTGGCGACCACCACGCACCGCTCGTCGCCGGGGGCGCTGACGACGAGCGGCCGCCCGTCGCCGTTCACGGCCAGGTGCAGGGGGGACGCGCGCAGCACCGACCGCAGGTGAGCCGGCTGCGCCGCACCGGCCGCGACCAGGCGCAGCAGCGCGTCGACCGGGTCGGTGGGGGAGTCCGGGAAGTGCGGGCGGTAGTCCGGGTTACGCCGGAACTCGCCCACCTCGCCGTCCGCGCCGACCTGCCACACCCCGACGACCGCCTCGAACGGCGGTTCGTCGTCCTCGCCTGCCGGCCACTGCGGGTCGAGCAGGAACAGGAACTCGTCGTCGCTCATCCGTCCGTGTCCTCGTCGGCGAACCGGAGGGCGTGCCAGACGATCGCGGCGGCCAGCCGTACCGGCTCGGGGCCGTTCGGGTCGACCAGGACGTCGATGCCGTCCGGAAGCAGCTCGGCCAGCTCGGCCGCCTCGACCCGGCGCCACCCGGGCGCGAAGGTGCGGGCGCGCTCGTCGGCCGAGGTGGCCACGACCACGCACGGCAGGTCGTCGAAGGAGCGGACGACGAGGGGACGGCCGTCGCCGTTCATCGCGAGGTCGAGCGGGGAGGCGCGCAGCGCGGACTGGACCTGCTCGATCGCGGCGTCGCCGCGCATCATCCGGTGCAGCAGCACGTCGAGCGGCTCGGCGCTGTGGGTCATGGTTCCTCCAGGTGGCGGCGGCCCGCCGCGACGGTACGGTCACGGCGGGCCGTCCGTCCGGCTCAGGCGAACGGGTCCGGTGCGGCCGGGACCGGCACCGGAGGCAGTCCCTCCCGCGCGGCGTACTCGTTGAGCCAGCGCTCCAGCGGCGGACCGGACGGCGCCACCCACGGCTCGGCGCCGTTCTTCGGCACGACCAGCGGGCCCACCGCGAGCGTGTCCATGATGTCGCCGGTCTCGGTGGCCCGGACCGTGTTGAACGGGTACACCCAGCACCACTCGTACTCGGCCGGTGCGTCCGGGGCGAGCAGCGTCAGCGGCTGCTCCGGGTTCTCCAGCCGGCGCAGCGCGGTCTGCGCCCGGGTGCGGGCGTCGTCGGCGTTCATCGGGTAGTCCTTCTCTGTCGTGGTTCGTCTGACGGGATGCCCGCCCCGGCCGCCGTGACGGCCGGGGCGGGCGGCGGGTCACCGC
This sequence comes from Micromonospora sp. RV43, assembly GCF_001029515.1. NCBI lineage: Bacteria > Bacillati > Actinomycetota > Actinomycetes > Micromonosporales > Micromonosporaceae > Micromonospora > Micromonospora sp. RV43. The sequence goes on from NZ_LEKG01000006.1 coordinate 70,115, forward strand.
CGGGGTACTGGAGCGGTGTGCGGTTCCGGCAGGGAACCGCCGGACGAGGTGGACACTGTGGCGCCGTTCGCCACCCGGCCGGCGGCGTCGTGCTCCAGCCGGGCCTGCGAGCCGCCGTCCTCGGCGGGGACGACCCGGCCCGCAGCGTCGTACGCGATGCGCGTCACCGACTCGCCGGTGCGCCGTTCCACCACCCGGCCGAGCAGGTCGTACGTGTAGTGCGTGACCTCGCCGGCCGCGTCGGTGCGCTCGACGAGCTGCCCGGCGGCGTCGTAGACGTACCGCTGGGTGCGGCCGTCGAAGTCGGTCTCGGACACCATCCGCCCGTTCGGGTCGTACGTGTAGCTCCACGTCGCACCCGCCGGGTCGGTGACACGCACCAGCCGCAGCTCGGTGTCGTACGCGTACTCGGTGCGGTTGCCCTCGTCGTCGATCTCGGCAGTGACCAGGTCGAACGCGCCGTACTCGCGGATCGTCCGGCGGCCTGCGGCGTCGACCCACTCGACCAGGTTGCCCTCGCCGTCGTAGAGGAACTCCTCGACCGAACCGTCCGGGTTCTCCCGCCAGGCCAGGTCACCCTCCAGCGTCCAGCCGAACTCGGTGAGACCGGTGTCGTCCTGGATGCTGAACAGGCGGCCGAGCGCGTCGTAGGTGTACTCCGTCTCGCCCTGCCCGGTGCTCACCGCGGTGATCTGCCGGGCCGTGTCGTGCACGACGGCGGTCGGTCCGACGTGGGTGGTCGTGCCCCGGCCGTCGGCGGCCGGCTGCTCGTACCGGACCACCTCACCGGAGGCGTCCACCTCGGCGATCAGCAGGCCCTCCGGGCCGAACTGGCGGTTGCGGGTGGTGCCGTCGAAGTCGGTCCAGGACACCGCGCGACCGACTTCGTCGTACGTGGTGACGGACCGGCTGCCGTCCGGCCGGGTGACCGCGACCAGCCGCCCGTACGCGTCGTACTCGCTCGCGGTGGTGCGGCCCAGCGGGTCGGTCGTGGACCGCAGGCGGTACGCCTCGTCCCAGACGTTACGGGTGGTCGCGCCGAGCGCGTCGGTCTCCGCGACCACCTGGAAGCGGTCGTTGAGCTCGTATACGCGCACCGCGCCGAGCGAGTCGGTCACCACCGTACGGCCCGGCTGGTACTCGAACCGGTGGCGCAGGTAGCCACCCTTGCCGTCGGTGGCGACGCACCGGCCGGCCTCGTCGTAGGTGTACGTGTACCACTCGCCGTTGCGGTCCTCCCAGCGCACCAGCCGCCCGTCGGCGTACGTGAAGCGCTCGGGGTCGCCCGAGGAGTTCGTCACCTCGATCAGGTTGAGGTCGCCGTCGTAGCCGAACTGCGATGCCGCCATCAGGTCACCCGCCGCGTTGGGCAGCGAGACCATCGTGACCAGTCCGGCGGACGAGGTGAACGCGATGGTGGCCCCGGTGGACGACAGCAGCTGCGTCGGCGTACCCCGGCGGTCGCGGTGGATCGTCCAGCGGACGCCGCCGTCGGTGACGTCGGTGAGCAGCGACTCGGTGCGCGACGCCGCGGCGAACAGCAGGCTGCGGCCGGACGTCGGATCGGTCAGCAGCCACCCGCCGCCCACCAGCCGGCGCAGCGGCAGCGTCCGGCCGGTCTCCGGCTGCGCCACCTCACCCTCCGCCGGTAGCGGGTAGGTGAGCAGCGAGCCGTCGGCGGCCAGGTACCGGACCTGCTCGCCGTCGACGATGATCCGCTGGTCGAGCGTGGAGGCCCAGGCCCGGCCGAACGACCGGCCCCACCGGTAGTCGGAGCGGTAGGTCCGCTCCAGCGTGAGCCCCGGCATCACGGCGTCGGTGTGGGTGAGGATCATCCGGCCGGTGGTGACGTCGATCGGGTCACCCACGGTCGGCGTCTCCGCGGTGGTCTTCGCCACCGCCTCGGGCGCCACCCCGGCGAACGTCTCGGTGGTCGGCGAGAAGTCCGTCATGTCCACGCCGGAGTCGCTGTCGCGGACCGAGGCCATGTCCACGTCGCTGTCACCGTCGCGGACCGAGGCCATGTCGACGTCGCTGTCGGCGTCGCGGACCGAGGCCATGTCGACGTCGGAGTCGGCGTCGCGGACCGAGGCCATGTCCACGTCGCTGGACGGGCCGGGCACCGGGTCGCTGGTCCGGATCAGGACGACGGAGCCGTCCGGTCCGATCTGCGGCAGCGTCGCCAGACCGGGCACTTGCGAGTCCTCGAACGTCACCCGGCCCCGCGAGTCCTTCGACACGTTCACCACGTGGCCGACGGTGCCGGGACCGCCCGTGCGGAAGCCGACGATGCCGTTGGTGCCGTTCGGCATGGCGCCGAGCGCGTCCACCAGCCCCTGGAGGGTGCCGACCTCCTCGGTGGTGCGCCCCGGGTACTGCTTCTGGAGGTCGCTCAGCTCCCTCGGCTGCGTCTGCGACGGGATCTGGGTGATCAGCCCGGACTGCTTGTAGCTGTCGACCGCCATCGTGAGCGTGATGCAGTCGTTCTGGTTGCCGGCGTCGCGGGACTGGTGGATCTGCCGCAGGTGCCGCCGGTCCGCGTCGTTGAGCGTCTCGAGGTCGGCGGCGGTGTTGGCCGTGCCGCCGTGCGAGTTCGCCGCCATGATCTGCAACGTCGACCCGTTGCTCAACGGGACGTCCCGGGACAGCGCGTCCCGGAAGGTGTCGAGGATCCGGTTCTGTGCCTGCGGGTCGCCCTGCGCCGCTGCCAGCTGCTCGGCCAGCGGCGTCGTGGTGTCCGCCTGCGTCGCGGCAGAGGCGGTGCCGATGCTGACCGGGCCGGTCTGCTGCCCCTGGAAGCCGTACTCCTGGCGACGGCCTCGCCGGTGGCTGCTGCCGCTGGGGCGGCTCCGGTCCCGCGGGCTGCGCGACCGGTCGGTGCGGTCACGGCTGCCGCTCGGCTCGCCGTCGACGGCGAACGCGTGCGTCGTGGTCCGCTGCGGCCTGCGGGTACCGGTGATCAGCTGATCGGGCCGGGGCCGCTGCGACGGCGGAACGTAGTTCTCCTCGCTGGCGTAGCCACGACGGGCGGGGCCGTACCAGTGACCGACGTTCTCCCAGTAGTGCTGTGCGCGTTCGCTCCTCGCCAGTGAGTGGATCTCCTGGAGCGCGTTCGCCGCCTCGTGGCGCTCCTGGGCGTAGCCACGGGCCTGCTCCGCGAATGTGACCACGGTGGCGAACTCCCGGCCGGCGGCGCTGGTGATGGAGTCCAGCGCCGTGAACCCACGGAGGTAGTTCGCGATCTGGCCGGCGGTCCGGCGACCGCCGTCTGCCTCCGCGCCGATCCGGTCGCCGAGGCCGGTCCCCTCCGCGTTGTTGTACGGGCGGTTGCCGACCATCGGCTCGTTGAAATGACCGTCCCGGTTGCTGCGCGGCCCGGTACGCGGGCGGTGCCCGGTGCTCGCGTACAGGTCGGAACGGATGCTCTGGTAGCTCTGGTACGCCGTCGAGGACGTGTCGGCCAGCGTCGTCTGCGAGGCGAAACCGACAGTGTCGAACCAGGCCTGGGCCTGCGCGGTGACCTGCCCGACCGGTGTGCTCAGCGGCGGCGGCGACGGGGTGTCGCGCTGCACGTACTCGTAGGTGACGGTGCCGTCCGGGTTGCGCCTGGCCTCCCGCACCCAGGTCGGCATGCCGTAGAGCGCGCTCGGCGGCGGTGGTGCCGCGTTCGTGGGCAGGCTGCTGGGCGTCTGGTCGGAGGGCGCGGCGAGCGCCGGCTCCACCGCGGCCAGCGGGTGCGGCGTCGTCGGGGCGGGCGTGCAACTGGTCAGGCCCAGCGGGTCGGCCACGGTCAGCGGGTTGCTGACGTACGCGGTCGGGTTCGGGCCGCCGGACAGGCCCAGCGGGTCGGGGCTGACGTACCGGCCGGTGGCCGGGTCGTAGTAGCGGAACCGGTTGTAGTGCAGGCCGGTCTCGGCGTCGACGTACTGGCCGGGGAAGGCCAGCGGCGTGGCGGTGGGATCGGCGCCGCGCCCCCACAGGTCACCCCGCGACCACCAGCGCAGCCCGCCGCCCGGCTCGACCAGGTGGGTCGGGGTGCCGATGGTGTCGGTGATCACCGCGAGGACGGCGCCGTCGTCGGTCTGCGCGACCGGCACCGCCGCGTCCGGCCGGTAGTCCCACGTGGTCGTGGTGGTGGCGCCGGCGGCGTCGCGGTGCGTCTGCTCCAGCATCAGGTCACCGGACCAGGCGAACGACACCTCCTCCAGCACCCGGTCGCCGTCGCCGAGACGCTGCTTGGCGATACGCCGGCCGAAGCCGTCGTAGCGGTAACGCCAGCGGTCACCGCCGGGCGTGACGGCCAGGACCATCCGGTCCTCGGCGTCCCACTCGAAGCGCCACGCGCCCGCGTCGTCGACCCGGCCGGTGAGGCGGCCCTTCGCGTCGTAGGAGAACGTCGCGTCGTCGGAGCGCACGAGCATGGTGCCGGTGAACTCCCAGCGCCCGCCACCGGCGCCGACCAGGTTGCCGGCCTCGTCGTAGTCGTACCGCTGCGGGACGTCCCCGTCGACGGCCCGGATGCGGCCGGTGTCGTCGGCGGTGAAGGACTGGTCACCGGCGAGCGAGTCGGCGATCGCGGTGACGCGGTCGGCGGCGTCGTAGGTGTAGCGGCGCTCGGCGGCGTCGGCGATGTGCTGCCCGGTGAGCCGCCCGGCCGCGTCGAAGGTCTGCCGCAGCGTGACCAGGCCGCCGACGGTCCGGCCGATCTCCCGGCCGGCGTCGTCGTGGGTGAAGCCGAGCAGGTGCTCCCCGGCGGTCAGGCTCTCCGGGCGGCCGTCGGCGTCGAACGTCCACCGGCTCGACCGGCCCGACGGCGTGGTGCGCGCCTCGACCGCGCCGGAGGCGGTGTACGAGGTGCGCACGGTCCGGCCGTTGATCGTCTCGGACAGCACCCGGCCCTCGGCGTCGCGGGTGAACCGCACCTGCGCGTCCGGGCTGAGCACTGCCGCCACGTGGCCGTCGGCGTCGTACTCGACGCGGGTGACGGCGTCGCCGACCCGGCGTTCCACGACCCGGCCCCGCGCGTCCCAGCGGTAGCGGGTGACGGTGCCGGCGGCGTCGGTGTGCGCGACCAGCCGGCCCGCCTCGTCGTGCTCGTAGCGCTGGATACGGCCGTCGAAGTCGGTCTGCCCGCACAGGCGGCCGGCCGCGTCGTACTCGTAGTGCCACGTCCGGCCCGCCGGATTCGTCACCCCGATGAGCCGTAGTTCCGTGTCGTACGTGAACTCGGTGCGGTTCCCCGCCTGATCCACCCGTGCCGTGGGTAGATCGAAGGGGCCGTACTCGAAGCTCACCGCCCTTCCTGATGCGTCGATGACGTCCACCAGATTCCCTTCACCGTCGTAGAACCACCGTTGCGTGGAGCCGTCCGGGCGGACCCGCCACGCGAGATCCCCCTCGGCGGTCCAGCCGTACGTCGTGACCGCGCCGTCCGGGGCCCGGGTCGCCCGGACCCGTCCGAGCGCGTCGAACTCGATGTCGTCCGCGTGCGCGGGCGGGCGCGGCGGGACCGGGTGGGTCGAGCCGTCCGGAAGGGTGAGCGTGCGCGCCTCGTGGTCGAAGCGGGTGACGCGACCGAGCGGGTCGGTGCGCGACAGCAGCCGGTGCGCCGTGTCCCACTCCTGCCGGACCGTCCCGCCCAGCGGGTCGACGATCGCGGTGACCAGGTGGCGCTCGTCGAACTCGTACCGGGTCACCTGGCCCAGCGAGTTCGTCACGTGCGTGACGCCGTCGTCGTAGCGCAGGGAGTAGCGCAGGACGTCACCGCCGCCGCCGGCCCGGACGCAGCGGCCCGCCTCGTCGTAGTCGTAGCCGAACCACTCGCCGTTGCGGTCCTGCCAGCGCACGAGCCGGCCCGCGTCGTCGTAGCGCAGCCGCGTCTCGTGTCCGGAGGAGTTGCGGACCTCGACCAGGCGCCGCCTGTCGTCGTAGCCGAAGGAGGGGAGGTGGACGGTGCCGTCGGCGGCGCGGACGTGTGCGCCGACGACCAGGCCGCCGGCCAGGTGCGGCACCACGACCGGGCCGGACGCGGAGAGCAGCAGGCCGGGCGTGCCGTCGGCGGAGCGTTCGATCCGCCACCCGGTGCGGTCGGTGACCACGTCGGTGAGCCAGGAGTCGCCGTGCGCGTCGGCCGGCGCGAACAGCAGCGACCGGCCCGGCTCGGTGAGCAGCCAGCCGCCGCCGGTCAGCCGGCGCAGCGGCCCGCCGGGGCCGGCGACCGGCAGCGTCTCGTCGCCCTCGGCCGGCATCGGGTACGTGTGGATCGAGCCGTCGGCGGCCAGGAACCGCGCGTACGTGTCGTCGGTGACGACGCGCTGGTCCAGCGTGGAGGCCCAGGTCGGGCCGAAGCAGTGGCCCCACCGGTAGTCGGAGCGGTGGGTCCGTTCCAGGGTGAGCCCCGGGAGCCGGGCGTCGACCTCGGTGTAGAGGACCCGGCCGGTGGTGACGTCGACCGGGTCGCCGACCACAGGGGCCTGCGCGGTGGGCGTGGCCACCTCGGCGGCGGGCACGTCCACCGGCGGGGCGGGTGCCGGTGGTGGCGGGGCGACCTCGGCCTCGTGCGCACGGTAGGCGTCCCACCAGGCGTTCTCGGCCTCCGTCACGGACTGCTCGGCCTCGGCGACGGCGTCGGCGTCCGCGTCCGTCCGGGAGGCCAGGCCGTCCAGGCGGGCCGCCGCGGCCGACAGCTTCTTCGCCGCGTCGGCGACGGCGAGCGCGGACGCGCGCAGACCGGGGGAGAGGTCCCGGCCGATGACGTCCCGGGCCGCCGCCTCGTCCAGCCGGACCACGAAACCGCCGGGCACCCGGACCTCCGTGCCGGCCGGGTGCCTGCCTGCGGCGTCGCGGGAACGCGCGACGAAACGGAACTCGACGTCGTACTCGACCGCGGCGGTGAGCTTGTCGTCCGGGTCGGTGCGCCGGGCCGGCTTGCCGGTCGTGCTGACCGAGACCTTGCCCTCGTCCTTCACCTGGGCACCCGGGTCGGTCCGGTAGAGCTGCTGCTCGACGAGTGTGGCCGCGTTGACGGCGGCGAAGTCCTGCCGCTCGCCCACCCGGCTCGCGCCGCCCGGATGGCCGACGCCGCCGACGACGAGCGGCCCGGCCGTCTTCAGCGCGAACGAACGTCCGGCGGTCTGCTCGTACTCGGTGTCCGCGGCGCGTTTCGCCGAGCCGCCGATCTTCACCGTGGCGTCCGCGCGCAGGAGCTTCGGGCGGGCCACCAGGCGGGCGTCGAGGAACAGGTCGCGGCCCAGCCCGGCTGGCATCGGCAGCGGGAACGCGCCGTTCAGCATCGCCGGCAACGCCTTGATCCGGCTCACGGTCAGCGTGTCGCGCAGCGCCCCGTCGACGTCCCTGCCGGGTGCGGCACCGGAGGCGACGAGCGCCTGCCGCGCCGCATCGTGCAGGCCGGGCAGGTCGACCAGGACGTCCTCGACGGCGAACCGGCCCGGCTCGGGCAGCCGGTCGAAGCCGGCCTCCTCGCGCCATCGCCGCCGGCCCTCGTCGGTGGTCTGCCCGGCGGCGACCGGTGTGACCGGGCCGGACACGGCCAGCTTTCTGCCCTCGGTCGCCGAGTACGTGGTGACGTCGTGGACCGCGTGGACCGACACGCCGCCCTCGGGCAGCCCGCGCCCGGTGACGGTGACGGTCAGGCGGACCGCCCCGCGGTACGTGGGCACCGGGCCGGACACGGTCAGCGACTGCTCGTACGTGCGGCCGGTGCGCTCGATCGCCTTGGTGGCCTGGTTGCCGAGGGCGGCGGTGCCGGTGAGACCGGCGGCGACGGTGCCGGAGGCCGGGCCGTGTCCGGCGGTGCGGGTGGCGTCGTCCTGGACCCGGTCGGTCTCGGTGCCCTGCGCACGTCCGGTCAACGTGACCTGCGCCGCCGTCCGCGACGTGGTGCGGGTCTGCGCCTCGCCGACGACCGCGCGGTCGGTGACGGACAGTTCGTCGACAAGGTCGATGCCGGTGAAGCTCGGCTCGCCCACCGGCTCGGCGGTGAGCGTGACGTCGTACGTGGCGCCCCGGAAACGCCGCTCCAGCCGTACCGTCTCGCTCCGGCCGCCGTTGAGCGCGTCGGCCAGGTGCAGGTGGGCGGCGCCGAGGAAACCGGTGCTGCCGAGCCCTCGGATCGGGTCGTCCGGGCCGCGGTCCCGGGTGGACGGCAGGATCGCCTGGGCGAGTTCCTCGCTCGACTCCCGCGCCAGGGCACGCCGCAGGTGCGGGATGCGATCGGTGAGGTCGATGTGGGTGGTGACGCCGCCGATGCCGAGGGACCGTTCCGGTCCGGCCCGGAACTCCGGTTGTGCCGCGTGGGCCGGTGCGCCGGGGCCGGCGGCGTCCTCGTTCTGCCGCTGCTGTGCCTCGCGTACCAGGTCGCGTTCCCGCTGCTGCTGTTCGGCCTGCTCGGCCCGCTCCCGCTCCTGCGCCGTCCGTAGCGCGTCCGTGGCCGCCTCGTGCGCCGCGGCCAGATCCTCGCGTTCGCGCCGGTGGCGTTCCTGGAGATCGGCCAGGTAGTCGTCGGCGAGCTGCCGGCCCGCCGGGCTGATGCGGCGGTCCCGCCGGACCCGGTCCACGTAGGCCTGCACGTCACGCAGGTCGGTGTGCTGCCGCCGCAGCAGGTTCCCGAGTTCCGTGGCCTGTTCGCGCGCCATCCGGGCGAGCTGCTCGCGCTGCTCGGCGCGGAGCGTCTCGGCGTTCTCGGCGTGCCGCAGGTGCAGCCGCACGTCGGCGGTGCCGTGCCGGCGGGCGCGGTCGCGGTCCTGGAGTCGTTTCAGCTCCGCCGGGGTCATCCGCATGACGACAGCGCCGGGCAGGGTGAGCCGCCGGCCGGCCCGCCGGGCCGGTGTGCCGGGCCAGCGGCCCAGCGGACGCAGGTTGCTGTCGTGCCGGGCCTCGGCGACCACCTCGGCCTCGACGTCCACCCGCACCAGCAGCTCGCGTTCGGCTCGGCCACCGCCGAGGCGCAGCTTGGAGACCCCGGAGGCGCTGCGCTCGCTGATCCGGCCCCACGCCCGCCGCCACGGTGTGACGGACAGAATGACAGCGCCGCCGGGCCGGCCGGTGCTGCCGCCGTGGTCGGCGACCGGCCCGCTGACCGAGGCGACGCCGGTGCCGGAGACGCTCAGCTCGACCGCGCGCGCGTGAGTGGTCTTGCGGGCGGTGCCGCTGGCGAAGGTCCGCTTGACGCGGGCGAACTCGGCGCCGTCGAGCACCGCCGGGTTGGTCGGGCGCAGCCATACCCGCACGTCGGCGCGGGCATCGGCGGCACGGCGTCCGTGCCACAGGTTGCTCAGCGCCAGCGGGCGGCTGAACAGCTCGGCGTCACCGGTGAGGCGCTCGGGCGACAGCTCGTCGGCGACCACAGTGGAGATCCGGCCGTCCTCGACCGCGTAGACGTCGTCCCGGCTCGCCTCGCGCAGCGTCTCGACCACCGCGTCCTGCAACCGGTCGGCGCCGACGAACGACTCCACCCGGCGTCCGTCGAGGTCGTGCGGCCCGCCGGTCATCCGGTTCAGCGGCGGCGGGTACGCCATGGTCTCCACGTCGCGGGGGACCGGGCTGGGCTCCGCGCCGGGGCGTTGCCGGGAGACCCGCGACTCCGGGACGAGCATGCGCACGTCGAGGCGGTGCGTGCGGGGGCGCTGCTCTGATGCGGCTACGACGGTGGGCACGTCCCGGCCGTACGTGCCGAGGGAGAGCTGCCGGCCCGCCTGGTTGACCCGCACCGTGGACGTGGTGGTGACGGTGAGGTCGAGGGTGGCGGCGAACTCGCGCAGCCGTACCCCGGTGGGTTTGCCCTCGTCGTCGAGCGCCGGCCCGTGGTCGCTCTCGGTGGACTGCCCGCCGGTGACGGCGCTCTCGTCGGTGGTGCCCCAGGTGACCGCGGCGCGCGGTCCGCCGAGCAGCGTCGAGGCGGCCTGACCGAGCGGGCCCAGGATGCGTGGCTCCAGGCTCAGCTCGGCCGACCGGCTGTCCTCGCGGGCGCTGGTGACTGTGGACCTGGCGGTCCGCTTGGCGGCGGTGCCGATCTTGTCGTGGTCGAGCAGGTCGCCGTCGGACACCTCGCCGAGGCTGCCCTTGATCGTCACCACCGTGACGTGGTCGTGGAACGTGCCGGTACGGATCAGCGGGATCTTCAACCCCGGGCCGACGATCCGGTCCGCCAGGTGGCGCAGCTGGTCGGGGGAGAGCTGCGTGCGCAGGTCGGTGGCCCGGGTCAGTGCCGCCTGAAGCTCGGGGGTCAGCCCGTCGGCGAGCTGCTGGTCGCCGAAGTGCCGCAGCGTCTCGTCGCGGGTGGCCAGGCGGAACCGGTCGTGACCGGGCACCGACCGCATCGCGTCGGCGACCGTCTCGTACAGGCTCCGGTCGCCGACCCGGGTCAGGTACGCGCCGCCGAACGACTCGCCCCGCTCGATGCGCGCCGGTGCGAAGTGGGTCCGGTCGGTGCCGCGCCGTCCGCGCCACTCCCGGCCGTCCGGGTCGAGGGCGGTGCCGGGCAGCCGGTCGCCGGTGGTCCACTGGAGCGCGTCGACGGAACCGGAGAGCATCCGCGGCGCGCGGCCCAGGACGCGCACCTGGACGCCGTACTCGACCCGGTAGCGGACGCCCGGCGCAGTGCCCGTCACCGTCTGCTTGCCGCCGGTCCGCTCGGTGATCGTCCGGGTGGCGCCACGCTCCCGGCCGCCGCCGACCCGCGGCCCGACGACCAGGCTCAGCGGCGTGGCGTCCACTCCGGCGCCGGCGAGGCCCCACAGCCCCCACTGCCGCTTGGTGGCGGCGGCACTCGTGCTCTCGGCGGCGAGCGCGGACGTGTCGACGTGCGTGAGCCCGTCGACCCGCTCCACCTCCTCGACGTGCCGGGCGACCAGGCGGACCTCGACCTGCCGGGCGCGGCCCGGGAAGAAGCGCCGCCAGCCGGTGCGCGCGGCGCGCGGCAGCGAACCCGACCGGACCCAGCCGTCGTGGACGTTCGCCGGGTCGGTGGCCACCATCGCCGGCAGGCTGCCGGAGAACGTCGCGTCGCTGAGCAGCTTCTGCATCACCGGGCGGCCGGGCGCGCCGATCCGGACGAGGTCGGCCATGCCGTCCTCGGCGAGGATCGCCTCCACCTGGTCGAAGAACGTGGCGTCCGGATCGGCCGGCCGGCTGCGTACGCTCTCCACTCCGAACCGGTCCGGCACGGGCGCGCCGAGCGCACGGTCCGTGGCGGCCGGCGCTGTCGCGTCTGCCGTCCGCAACCCCGTGTGTACGGCGAGAGCGACGCTGCCGGAGGTCTCGACCGGGTCGACGGCGGGACGGCCGGGCCGCACGAGCCTTGCGACGAACCGGATCGGCACCGTCACCTCGGTCAATCCGGTGACCTTGACAGTGGTGGTGGACGTGTAGGTGTCCTTGTGGGCGGCGGAGTGCTCGGTGGTGGGCGCCGTCGGCACCGAGCCGCCGACGCCGACGACGACACCGGGTATCGCGGTGACTGTCACCTTCGGCTCGACCCGCCGGTCCCGGTTGTGGCGCAGCGTGTGGGTGAGGTTCTCCCGGTTCTTGGCGGAGACCTTGCGCGGGTCGTCGTGGGCCCGGTCCACTGTGAGCGCGTCCCAGTCGAGGACGGCGGTGACCCGCAGCTCGGCCGGATGCCCGTCGATCGTGACCGGGTACGGGCGGCCCTCGCCGAGGAACTGGTCCACGTCGTCGCGGCTGTCCGCCTCCACGGCGGCGACCACGTCGTCGGACAGGCCGGGGTCGAGGGTCCGCAGCGCCGCGCCGAGCGCCGCGTTCTCGGTGGCGCGCAACTGTTCGGCGAGGCCGAGGGTGCGGCTCTCCCGCAGGTAGGAGGGCAGGCCCCGACGTACCGCGTCGGGCGACGGCAGCGGCCCGGTGGTCCCGGTGGCCGACGACGTCTCGCCCGGGGTGTCCTCCGCGGCGGTGGTCTCTTCTGCGGCGGTCTCTTCTGCGGTGGTGGTGGTGTCGTCGGCGGCCGACCGGGTGGCCGGGTCGTCGGCCGGCGTGGACCTGGCGAGACCGTCGTCGCTGTCGTCGCTTCTGTCGTCGTCGAAGCCGCCGTCGAAGCCTCCGTAGCCGTCGTCGTCGCCGAACAGGTCGAAGCCGCCGGAATCGCTGTCACTGTCGCTGTCGGTGTCGCTCGCCGGGGCCGACGGAGGTGGCACATGGCGTGCGTAGGTGACGTGACCCGACGGGTCGATCGTGCGGAGCAGCTCCAGCCGGCCACGCGGCCGGGCGCCGACCACCGGGTAGTCGCGCGGCGTCCCGGCCGGGTCGTCGTACACGACGAGGTGCACCTGGGTGCCGCGGGCGGCGGCGAACTCGACCACGTCGTGCGCGTTGGCGATGCGCTGCCGTTCGGCGTCGTCGACCGGCGTGTCGCGGCGTTGCCCCCCGGGGTCGGGGGCGAGTACGGCCCGGACGAAGTGGCCGTTGTCGTACGGGTTGCGCTGCCGCATCGCCGCGGCCTCGTCGAGACTCATCGTGTCCCGGCCGGCGTGCAGCGTGCGCATCCGCAGGTCGTCGGCGTCACCGTCGGGCAGCGCGGCGGCGATCGCGTCGTAGAGGGAGCCGGACTGCCGGTCGAGCCCGCCACGGTCGGCGACGGCGGTGGCGGCGGCGAACTCCTGCTGGATGGTCCCGGAGTCGTTCGACGTCGCGACGAGGTGCGCGGCGACGAGGCGCTGGCTGTCCGGCAGGCCCACGGTCCGGGCCGGCCGTGCCGGGTCCAGGTCGGGATCGAACTCGGGTGGGACGTCCGGCGCCGTGGTGGTGTCCGGCGCCGGCAGCGAGACGGCGGTGACGTACCTGTTGTGTGGTTGCGCGCCGAGCTGCCGCAGCTGCTGCGGCGTGAGTGTTTGCTGCCACGTCCACGACGGGCCGGGCACCGCGTCGGTGGGCGCGGCGAACGGCTTCGGGGCGGCGAGGTCCGGCCTGCGCAGTTCGGCCCGGTACTCCTTGAAGCCGGTGCCCTCGGTGTAGAACAGCTGCCGGTTGACGTTCGTCGGCACGGCGTGCGACTGCGGCAGGAAGTTGCCGACGGCGAAGTCGGCCGCGAGCCGGGACAGGTCGGTGGGCGTGGCGGCGCCCACGAAGTCCGTTATGAAGGCCAGGTCGCGGTCGGGATGCCTGTTGTTCTGCGAGTCGGCCTGGACGTCGACGGTGAGGACGTCCGCCGGCAGGCCGGCCGGCGTCGCCGCGCCGTGGGCGACGGCAAGCTCCTCGCCGTACGCCCGGTGCAGGCTCTCGGCCAGCAGGAGGAACTCCGCGCCCGCGTCGCCGAACCGGACCTCGGGCCGGCCCAGGGTGAGCAGGCCGTCGACGAACAGGTTCGGCTCCGGCGAGTACGGCAGCATCGGGTGGACCGTGGCCTGCCGGTCCCGGGACCGCATGTCCTCGTCCACGGCTGTGGTGAAGTCCCGGACGAAGGCGTCCCGCCCGGCCTGCGTGTCGAGCTTGGCGAGGCCGTTGTGCACGGCGGCCAGCTTCTGCTGCTCGGTCGTGCGTTCGCTGCCCGCGGGGAGGCCGGCGATCCTCGCCCGGTGGTCGCGTGCGCGTCGGTCCAGCCGTTCCCGGGTACGCCGGATCAGCTCCTCGGTGTCGCCGACGCGGTATCCGCCGGAGATCATCATGGGCCGGGCCGGTGGCTCGTCCTGCGGTCCGGTCGCGTCCGGGTCGAAGCGGGTCCGGCTGTCGATGCGGTCGAACACGTGGGTGCCGTCGGAGGTCGTCCGGGCGCCCCTGTCGAAGTCCTGGATCGACACGTACGGGTAGCGCCGGGCCTCGCCGTCCGGACCGCCCTGCGCGAGGCCCTGGATCGCGGCGACCGTGTCGGGGTCGCGGAGCACCTGGTTGCGGGTGCGGCCGTACGGGAACTTCCCGTTCTTCGTGCCGACCGCGTAGCCGTTGACCGCCACCGGCACGTCGAGGCTTTCGGCGAGCCGGGCGGCCCGGGCGACCGCGTCCCGGAAGGCGAGGTCGGGCACCTCGGCGGTGGTGTTGACGCCGAAGACGAACGCGACTGTGGTGCCCGGGGCGAGTCCCTCGGTGACGGCGCGGACCACCTCGGGGATCTGGTCGACGTCGTCGGCGGGCAGCATCGAGTTGACGACGAACCCGATGGGCGCGCCGTCGTCCTTGAGGTCGGCAGTCTCCTGCCGGTAGTTGCCCGGACCGACGTCGCGGGTGTGCCGGGTCAGCTCGTCGAACCGCGCGTTGCGGCCGCCGGGCACCCGTACCGGCTCGAACCGGACCGGCGCCGTCCGGGGCGGCAAGCCGCCACGGTCGGGTGAGAGCACGTCGCGCTGCTGACCGGCGATCCGGCGGACGTTGCGCGCCAGCAACCGCGGATCGTTGCCGGGCTGCCGCGTGGTGGTCGCCATCAGCGAGTTGTCGCCCTGGACGAAGGTGCCGTCCAGGGCGCGGTCCGCCACCGAGTACTCGTCGCGCAGACCGAGGAAGTGCCCGATCTCGTGCGCGAGGTCGAGGTCGGAGGAGTGCGTCGACCAGGTGGTCTGGGTGGTCGGTGACGGGGTGCCGTGCAGCGCCACGACGGCGTGTGCCTCGCTCGGCCGGGTCACGAACTCCACTGTGACGTTGAGCTGATCGGCGCCGATCCGGAAGCCCTGGTTGTAGATCGCGTCGACCGCGTCGCGTACCCGGGTCTCCACGTCCGGCCGGGCATCCGCCGCCGCGTCGTCCCGGGGGTCCAGGAAGACCTTGACCGTGAAGTCCTGCACGTTGCGGTCGCCGAGGTCCAGCACCCGATGGTCGTACGCGATGCGGTTGTCCACCGCGTCGAGGCGCAGGCGGGGCCGGTCGCCCGCCGGAACGGTCAGGCCGGCCTGCTCGTACGAGCGGGCGACCACGTCGGGCACGCGGGTGTCGGGATGGAGCCCACGGTCGATGACGTCGTACGCGCTGGTGTGCGCGATCCGCCGTGGCGCCGTGTCGTGCTGCTCGGCGCGTGCCCGGGCGATCTCGTCGCGGGTCTTGGGCGTGGGGAACCGGTCCGGCAGGACTCCCGGGACGCGCAGGGTGTTGTCGACCGGGGGAGCGCCGGGCGCGGCGTCGGTGCGCGGGCGGGCGTCCGGGTCCAGCGGCAGGCCGGTGACCGTGGCGAGGGCCTGGTCGACCTGGTCGGAGCCGGTCTGGCCGAGCGCGTCCCGCCACCCGTCGAAGTACGTGCGGACGCCGCCGTCGTCGTCCTGGACGAAGTCCCGCACCGTGGCGGGGTCGCCGCCGTTCCGCAGGTACTCCGACGCGTTCACGAGCAGGTCGTGGCCGCCCTGGGCGGAGTCGTTCCGGACCGACGCGGGCTCGTGATCCCACGGCCGGGTGTCACCCACGGATCCGGTCACCGAGAGCGTGGGCCTGCCCGCCGTGAGCGCCTCCTGCCACGTGTTCGCGCCCTCGGTGACCACGAGCGTGGCGCGGTCGCGGAGCCCGGCCATCTGCTCCGGTGTGACACGGGGCAGTGCCGCGACGTGGACGTCGGCGTTGCTCGTGGTGAAGCCGCGCTCGCTGTCGCCGAGGACCAGGACGACGGTCTTCCGGCCGGGCCGGGCGGCGGCGGCCAGCCGGTCGACGACCTCCTGGTGCGGGGGAGTGTCAGGCGTGTCGCCGTAGTAGACGAGCACCACGTCGGTGGCGTCGTCGTCGACCACTGCCGCGAGGTCGTCGGCCCCGGGGATCCCGGTGGCGGTGATGACGTCCCGGGCGGCCGGCCGGGTGGAGGGCGGCGGGCGACGGTAGGACGGCACCCCGGTCGAGGTCTCGTCGAGTTCCGCCTCGACCGTCCCTGTGGTGCTGCGGACCTGCCGGGGGAACTGGTCCCACAGGAAGGGCTGGAGCGTGACGACGTCGTGGTCCCTGCCACGGGCGGCGTCGCGCAGCGGACCGGCCCACGCCTGCTGGAACCACTCCCGCTTCTGCTCCGCGGTCCACTCCGAGCCGTCGTCGTTCTTCGGTACGTCGACAGCCGGCAGCACCGTCAGCACGTCGCCGTCAGGGAGCAGGCGGGCGGCGAGCTCGTCCATGCGCAGGCTCTGGGTGTTGCCCTGCTCGCGGATCTTCTTCTCGCGGAAACCCTTCTGCCGGTCCACCTGCCACGCCTTGGCCCGTGGCGCGCCGGGCCAGTCCGTCGTCTTCCAGGCTTTCTCATTGGTGCCGGGCGGCCCCTGCGGTCGCATGACGACGTCCATCCCACCGCGGTGGCCGGTCCACTCCCGGTGGAACAGGTCGTACGAGCCCGCCGGTGTCTCGAACTCCTCCTGCCGGCCGAGCTGCTCGGCGTAGAAGGGCGTCTTGTTGCCGGGATAGGTCAGCACGACAGTGCCCCGGTAGCCGGTGGCGGCCAGCCCGTCGAGCATCGCGACCGTCGCGGCCTGGTGTCCCACGCCGGGCGACCCCTGGTCCACGACGTGCACGACGCCGTACTTCTCGTTCAGCCTCTGGCCGACGGGGGTGGGCGAGGGCCTCGGGTCACGGTGCCGCAGCGTGGCGGGTGAGAGGTCCGTCGGGGTCAGGTCGACGGCCTGAGTCGTGGGACCGGCCGACGGCGAGGCCCATCACCCCGGGACGGTCGACTGTGGTGAACAGGTGCTCGGGGGCCTGGTGACCCTCCTTGGCCCCGAGGTAGTGCATCACCTCGTGCACCATCGCCGAGAGACGGTCCCCGGTGTTCCACAGGTGCTGGTCGGTGCTCACCCCGGTCTCCGAGGTCACCTCGACCGGCGGGTTGCGGCGCGGATCCGCCTGCCAGTCGCGGGTCATACCGTCGCGCCACGGGGGCGTGTCGACGACCAGGTCGATGTGCAGCAGCCGGCCGTCGGGCAGCGTGTACCGGCCGTTGACCATCTCGTCGACTGTGCGCTGCACCGTCTCCGCGAAGTCCCGTAACTCCCGGGGGGACATCTGGTCGTTCTTCGAGACCAGATCCAGGTGTACGTCGAACGACCGGTAGTCCCTGCCGTCGGCGGTGAACTCCCGGGTGGTGAAGTCGATAGTCGTGATCTCGCCGCGCAGCAGGTGCGTGCCGGGGACGACGGTGTCCTTCCAGGGCACGTACCGTTCGGTGCGCAGCCGCTTCGGTTCCGCGCTCGCCTTGGCCTGCCGGAACTGCGGGCTCCGCTCGGCCCGGGTGGTCGCGGCAGGGTCCGCGACGGCGAGCGGCGGCGCTTGCACGCTTCGCGACCCGTCCGGCGTCGGTTCGGCGGTGTCCTCCTGTCCTGCCGTCGGTCCGTCCGGCGTCGGTGCGGTGCCGACGGCGCTCGTGTCCGTGGCGTGTTCCGCCACCGTGTCGGCGGTGGCGTCCACCGAGGCGTCCGAGTGGACGTCGTTCGATGCGGCGTCGGTGGTCGGGCCTGGTACCGCGACCGCCTGCTCCCCTGTGGACGGCGTGCCGACACCCGGATCGGTGGTCGGGGAAGCCACCACGGCCGGGCCCTCGACCGAGATGCCGTCGACGGGCGCCATCGGTGGCGGGGGCGCGGCGCCGACGACGTCGCGTGGGGGAGCGGTCGGCTGGCCGCTGGTCGTCGAACTCGACGACGGCGTACCGGCGGCCGGGGTGCTCGTGGTCGACGAGCCGGTGCTCGGCGCGCTGGTCGGAGGGCTGGTCGACGGCGTGCTCGCAGACGGGGTGCCGGTGCCGGTACTCGGTGCGGCTGTGCTCGGCGTGACGGTGGTCGGCGGTGCGGTGGTGCTCGCGGTGCCGGCGCTCGGCGTGGCGGTGGACGGTGCGGGGCCGGCCGGGACGGCCACCGGCTCGGCAGTGGTGGCGGGCGAGGTCACGGGTGCCGGGGTGTCGGCACCGGCTGTTCCGCCGCTCGACGTCGGAGTGTCGAAACCGGGAAGTCCGCCGCCGTAGGGCGCGGCGACGTCGGCGCCCGCTGCCGGGATGCCGGTCGTGGGCGTACCGGTGCCGGTGCTCGCCGGGTTGCCGCCCGGCGTACCCGTGGAGTCGGCGCGCGGTGCCGTGGCCTCGCCGCCTGCGGCCGGGCCCGTCCCCGTGGCGACACCGCCGACCCCACGCGGGTCGGCGCCGGCGCCCGGACCGGCCGTGCCGGGCCCGCTCGGGGTCTGACCTCCGACGCCGTCCGGGCTCGCGCTACCGTTCGATACGCCCGCTTGCGACCCGTCGCGGACCTGACCACCGGCGGCGGTCTGACCTCCCGCGGTTGGACCGCCCGCGGTCTGACCTCCCGCGCTTTGGCCGCCCGGAGTCTGAGTGTCCGGGGTCTGACCGCCTGCGGTTTGGTCCCCGGCGGTCTGGCCGCCCGCAGTTTGGCCACCCGCGTTCTGACCGCCCGCGCTTTGGCCCCCGGAGGTCTGACCGCCCGGGGTCTGACCGCCCGGGGTCTGACCGCCCGGGGTCTGAGCACCCGCAGTTTGGCCGCCCGCGGTCTGGCCCCCGGGAGGCTGGCTGCCCGGAGCGGTGCTTCCGGCGCTGCCCTGACCGGTGCCCTGGTTGCCCGGGCCCTGGTCACCGGAGCCCTGATGCGCCGGCCCCTGACCCCCGGTGTCGCCCGGGCCGGACCCCTGACCGGCACCGCCTCCGGCGACCGGGCCGCCCGAGGGCTGCGGACCCGGGCCGCCGCCCTGACTGCCCGGGCCGGCGGAGGAGCCGGCGGGTGGGGGCACGGGCGGTCCGTCCACGGCGGTGGGCGGAGGCGTGGGCGCGGTGGTCGTGAGGTTCTTCGTCTCGATCGTCGGCGGTGGCGCGTCGGCACCGGCGCCCGGGCCGTAGCTCTGGCCCACCACTGTGGCGTAGTGGTGGGCCATTCCGCCGATCATCGACGACGTCATGGTGGCCCACGGGTTGAAGCCGCCGCCGCCGACCATCATGGTGAACAGGCCCTCGAACAGCGTCTCGGCGAGTGCCGACAGCCCTTCCCGCGACAGGACACTGTTGTTGATCTTCGGGAAGAACTTGCCGCCGATCATCTGCACGCCGCTGACGCCCGCGCCGATGAACGCGCCTCCGGCGAACGCCATCGCCATGTCCTTGTAGTCCAGGGACTTACGGTTGCCCTCGATGATCTGCGTGACCTGGGCGGCGGCGCTCTGCCAGAGTTCCTCCAGGCCCTCCTGGAACGCCTCCCAGGCCAGCCGCATCAGCATGTTGCGCAGGCGCTGGCGGAACAGGCTGATCAGCGCCCCGACGATCTCCTGACCGATCTTGATCAGGGCGGGCACCGCCGCCGCGCCGAAGCCGGAGGCCAGCGCGATGGCGATCTCCACGACCTGGGTGAAGGCCGCGATGACGATGTTGTACTGGGTGTTCTCCGAGTCCAGCGCGAAGTTGTAGGCCGAGCCGCCCAGTGCCAGCGCGATGTTGCCGCCGGCCGGCACGTTCTTGGTGATACCGACCTGGTACTGCTGGAACGCGTCCATCGCCGGGCCGGACAGGCTCCCGGCCAGCCCGTAGCCGAGGTTGGCGGTCGCGCCCATCCCGTTGAGGATGGTGCTGCTGAGCGCGTACAGCTCGTCGCCCATGGCCCGCAGGGCGGCGGGGTCGGCCTTCGGGTACTCCTCGCCGACGGCGACGAGGATCAGGTCGTACGCCCACTGCCACTGCGGGTCGTTGGGGATGTGGAAGTCGGGCATGTCCTACCGGGCGCGGGTGGGTGGCTCAGGCGCCGGGGATGATCGGGGTGGGCGTGCCGTCGGGCGCGTAGCTCAGGTACAGCGGCTGGTAGCCGGGCGCGGTGGGGTCCACCGAGGGGTTCTCCTTGACGACGAAGAACCGGCCCTGTCCGGGATCGATCGCCCTGCCGTCCGGCGTGGTGACGGGTGTGCCGGTCAGCGGGGTGATCGAGTCGTAGAGGTTCGCGTCCACCCGGGTGCTGCCGTCCTCGAACGGGTTGAGCGCGATCAGCCGGTACCCCTCGGGCAGCGGCCGGCCGCCGACGTGCGCGGTCGCGTACTCCGGCCGCACGAAGTAGGACGAGATGGCCGGAGTGGCGGCGGTGAGCGGGGTCAGCGCCTCGGCGGGCTCCAGCGGCAGCAGCGGCGTGCCCTGCTGCTGCGGGAGGAGCCTGGCCCGCTCGGCGACCGGCTCGCCGACCGCCAGGCGGCGGGACAGCAGATGGGGCCGGCGCGGCTCACCCTCCGCCGTGGGCTCCAGCACCGGGCCCGCCACCGCCCGCCTCGCGTACGTGGGTCCGTCCAGGCCGTCGAAGTCCTTGGCCATCTTCCGGCTGACGTCCAGTGCGGCCTCGTCCGCCTCCCGGTACGCCCGGCCGCTCTCCTTGAGGCCCTGGGCGGTGTAGTGCAGGGTGCCCTTGACGCCGCCGATGATCGCTTCGAGGTTGTCCAGGCCCTGGAGGAACTTGGTCGAGAACTGCTCGCCCATGTCGTCGTCGCCCCAGGCGTCGGCGTACCGGGCGCGCAGGGCGGTCAGCTGGGTGAGGTAGGACTCGTAGAGCTGCACGTGCGACTCGTACGCCTTGCCGAGCCCCTCCACGCCGTCCGGGTCGACCCACAGCCGCCCGCCGGGATTGTTGCTGATCATTCGGGCCCCCGGGTCAGGAGTTCCCGCACGCTCGTCACCATGCGGGGTTCCTTGGGCAGGAACGCGTCGGCCCCGGCCTGGCCCCGGACCAGCTTGTGGGCGTCGAGGCCGTCCGGCAGCATCGGCGCGAGCACGTCGGCCGCCTGGTTCATCACCTGTTCCTTGGCGTCGGCGTAGGTGTCCATGATGAGCCGCGTCAGGTCGGCGGTGGTGAGCCGCTTGTGGGCGCCGGAGGGGAACTGGATGTCGGTCAGCACGCCGTTCTGGCCGACGGTGACGCTCACCTCGCGGCGCGGTGACGTCGCGGTGGCCGAGAGCGCGCTCATCCGGGCCTGCATCTCGGCGAGGCTGGTGCGCTGCCGTTCGTACTCCTGGAACAGGCCTTCGATGCGCTCGCTGTAGTTCACGACGGACCACTCCCTCGACGTCGCGGTCCAGTGAAGACGCCACGACCGTCGCGCCGGAACTCCGGCCGGGGATCAGTGCATGAAAGTGCAACCACTCTTCCCGGGCTGTCGGCCGGTGGCGGCGGTTGCGGGGGCGCTGCCGTGCAATGTTGGGTGACGTTCGGACATGGTGGCGCGACCGGGTTGCCGCGGGGCGCGGCCGCGGATCAACACTCTTCCCTGCCACCTTTCCCTGACATGAGGAGTCCGGCCGTGACGATGCCGACCGTCAGTACCACCGAAGAGGGTATGCAGCGGGCTGCCCAGGAGTTCTCCGACAAGGCCACCGCCTTCACCGGCCAGCTGCGGGCCGTGAACGGGCAGATGGCCATCCTGATCTCCTCCTGGACCGGCCAGGCGTCGCAGGGCTTCAACCAGGCGATGGACAACTGGGAGAACGCGTTCCAGCGGGTGATCAACGAGCTGCTGAACATGCTCGAGGTCATGGGCGTGACCACCAAGGGCTACCAGACGGCCGAGGACGAGGCGTCGAGCGTGGCCAACTCCTTCGGCGCCGCCCTGCCGGGCATCTGAGCCGTACCCCGACCCCCGACCTCCCGAGAGGAATGACGTGTCCAACTACACCTTCGACTTCGTGCAGGCAGACGCCGTGCTGACCGACATGAACCGCATCAACGGCCAGATCCAGTCGTCGCTGGAGGAGATGGAGCGCACTGTCGAGGCCAGCCTCGCCCAGTGGACCGGTGCCGCCCAGGAGCAGTACAAGGTCTCGAAGCTGGCCTGGAACCAGGCGGCCGACTCGATGGTCGGCTACCTGGAGCAGGCCCGCATGACGCTGCTGCAGATCTCGGACAACTACGGCACCACCGAGCAGCGTCACGCCATGATCTGGAACGACGTCCGCGGCGGCTGAACCGCCGGACGGCCGCCGCGGACGCGGCGTGGCGGCCGGCGTCGTCCGTCCCCGGCCCGGTGAGCTAGACGACCCGGGCCGCTGGGGTCTGTGCCAGCGTTCCGCCGTCGACACCCGAGTGGAGTGAGCTCCTTGGCCCGCATTGACTGGGGATACCCCAACGACAAAGCCATCAGCGCGATGAACGCCTACGGCATGGGCGACGCCGCCATCGGAAAGCCGGAGGGCACCACCCAGGCGGCGTACGACTCCTGGATGGCCTTCTACAACAAGCACCAGAACAACCGCACCGGGGTGAACTACGAGCGGTGGAAGGACGAGGTCCGCGCCGAGCATCCGGAGTGGATCGAGGCCCGCGAGTGGTACGACAAGAACATCCTCGACACCGACGGCTGGCGGAACCTCGTCAAGACGTACAAGGACAAGATCACCGACCCGTCGAACGTGACGCCGCCCGCGTTCACCGACAAGTCCGACTGGATCGACGAGGACAAGACCCCGACGAACTCGGGCTTCACCCCGCCGGGAATCAACCCGACGTTCAAGGGTGACACCGCCTCGACCAGCGGGGTCGCGGTGAACACCGCCGCGCTGGAGTGGTTCGCCAAGGAGATCCTGGGCAAGATCACCGGTGCCGGGAACATCCTGCTCACCACGGCTGACCAGGTGGGCGCGATCGACCCGCGTCCCGGTGCCTTCGCCCGGGCCGAGGTGCTGCGGCAGGCGGTCGTCGGGGCGACGGCCCAGGACGGCGGCGTCAAGGGCGACATGAAGGACATGCTCGTCAACATGAACACCGCCCTCCTCGCGGTGCAGACCGCCCTGCTGAAGATGGCCGCGGACTACCGGAACCTCGAAGAACTCAACGCGCTGACCACCGACAAGCTCGGCGAGATCATGGGTGACTCCTTCAAGGGCCTGGACAACCTGAGCACCTACGGCCAGAAGATCATCAAGACCGACGGCAACTGACGCGGGCGGACAGGTCCGGCAGCTCGCGAAGAGGGACGGGGCATGGGAAACGGTCTCGGCGACACCAAGCTCGACGGGTGGAACGACCCGGCGGAGCCGGAAGGAACCTTCCCCCCGAAGGTGATCCCCGTCGGCGACCTGTACGACTACCGGACCTGGGCGACCGAGACCCGGGGCTGGCGCAAGCTCATGGCCTCGGTCAACGGCGGCGCCGCGGTGTTCAGCGAGGAGGGCCTGAAGTACGCGGCCGGCCGCGTCAACGTGGGGTCGGTGGTCGAGGCCGCCCGGGCCTTCCAGGCGACGCAGGACCTGCTGATCTGGCTCGAACAGACCATCCGCACCGCCGTCGCCTCGATGGTCGGCGACGACAAGGCGTGGAAGGGTCCGGCGGCCAACGGGTTCCGGGACAAGATGAACTTCTACGCCGACCTGCTCGGCAAGCAGGCCGAGCACCTCGCCGGCGGCGCGGTTCCGGACTCCACCACGGCGGCCAACAGCATCAACTCCTCGACCAACGTCACGTCGCTGCCGTCGCAGCTCTACGACGCCGCCAACCACCTCTCCTGGGCCCAGCAGACGATCTCCTACCTGGACGGCGCCTGGGCGACGATCGCCTCCCAGAACGGCGTCGGCAGCGGCAGCGGTCCGGTGCCGATCAGCGGCACCGAGTACGAGAAGCCGATGGCCCAGCAGATGGCCGATGTCGTCCACACGGTCGCCGAGCAGTACAAGATGACCACCGACAAGGCGGGGACGTCCGGCATCACCATGCCGACGCCCAGCATCACCACGCCGACGATGCCGAACTTCACGACGCCGAACCTCACGACGCCGAACCTCACACCCCCGCCGACACTGACCCCGCCGGGGTTCACCCCGCCACCCGTCGGCGGCATCACCACGCCGGGGTTCACCACGCCGCCGAACATCACAGTGCCCACCATCACGCCCCCGAACCTGGCCGGCATCGGTGGTCCGGGCTCCGGCCAGGGGCCGGGCGGCGTCACCCCGCCGTCGTTCTCCGGCCCCGGCGAGATCGGCGGTCCCACCCCCGGCGGCGGCAGCGGGCTGCCCGGATTCGACGCGCCGGGCATCAACGGCCCGGGGGGCGTCGGCTTCCCGGGCGTCGGCGTACCGGGTGGGGGCGGCCTGCCGGGCGGGCTCGGTTCCGGTGTCGTACCGCCGGGCGTCAAGCCGCCCGGCTCGGCCAACCTCGGTGGTGGGGCGGGCGGCGCCGGCTCGGTCAAGCCGCCGTCGTTCTCCGGGCCGGGTGAGGTGGGCGGCCCGAAGCCCGGGGCGGGCA
>NZ_LEKG01000371.1:0-1099 GCF_001029515.1 Micromonospora sp. RV43
TACAGATCTTGAATGGTCAGGTTGTGTCGGGTTCGAGTGTCAGTCCGGTGTGCGCGAGGAAGCCGTCGAGGAGATCGTCGCGGTACTGGATGCTCTTGAGTCGGTTCTTGATGATCGCCTGGAGGTGGTCGACGCCGTTGACGGCGAGGTTGCCGATGCTGCGTTTGAGGTGGGACCACACGGCCTCGGTCGGGTTCAGGTCCGGGGCGTAGGCCGGTAGCCGGATCACGGTCAGCCAGTCCCGAGCGTCGATCATCTGCCGCATGGCGACGGAGACGTGCGTGTTCAGGTTGTCCCAGACGCACACGATCGGTCCGCCGAGTTGTTGATGGGCGGCGTCGAGTAGGCCGATGTAGTCGCGTTCGCTGAAGCTGCGCCGCTCGTTCTTGCGACCGCGATGGGTGATCGTGCGGTAGATCAACCGGGACCGATGTCCGGGCCGGTAACAGGTCAGCCCGGCGATCGACACCCGGCCGGAGCCCTTGCCCGACACCGGAATCACAGGAGTACAGCCGCGTCGTCCCCAGGTGCGGGCCTTCGGAGGGCGCAGCGTCTGACCAGCCTCGTCCTCGAAGACCAGCCACGCCTGCCGCTGCGCCGCTACCGTTTTCCCGCCGGCCACGTCTCCCGCCGCCACGTCGTGATCGCGGCCTCGTCCCGCTCGACCGCACGGTGCTTCGGTACCTGTACCGACCAGCCAAGCCGGTACATGATGTTCGCCGTGCCGCGAAGCGTGTACCGGGTGTGGAACTTCCGGGCGATCAGGTCCGACACCCGCGCCAGGGTCCACCGCTGATCACTACCGAACCCATGCGCCGCCGGACCCTGCTCCAGGGCGTCGGCCAGCCGCCGCAGCCGGCCCTCATCCAGCCGGCATCGAGACCCACCAGGCCCCTTCGACGCCAGAGCCTGCTCACCACCGGCCTGCCACCGTTTACGCCATCCGTACACCGCGGTCTGCGACACCCGCAGCCGACGCGCGATCTCCGGCACCGACACATCCTCGGCGAACCACCCGGCCGCCTGCCGCCGCACCGCCTCACGCTTCGCCCGCCCCCGCGCGGACAACCCACCTCCATCGGGATACCTCATCCCATCG
>NZ_LEKG01000070.1:0-34581 GCF_001029515.1 Micromonospora sp. RV43
GCATCGAGGTCTCCGATTGTCGGGGGCGGTGCGCCTGACACGGCGGTTCGTGGCGTCGTGGGGGAGGCGTCCGGCGCCTCGGTGATACGCGCGTCCAGGTGGCGGTGGCCGCCCTGTTTGGAGTCGACACGCAGCTGTCGCGCGGTGATCGGCCGAACGTGGTCGCGATGGACGATCGCGTCGAAGCGCGCTCGCGCGGTCCGGATTCTGCCGCACGTGTCAGCAAGATCGCTATCGATGGAATTGCCGTGCCCGATGGTCCGGGGTGGCAGGTGAGCCCTTCTTTGGCTGGTCGCAGCCACTGAGCCTGCGCGGCTCGCAGTGGTCACCAGATGTGAAAATTCCATCACCTAGGGTTGTTGCTAGGGGTTGTCCCGGGGGTGTCTGATCTCCGCGTCGGAGAGGCTGGTCCGGAGCGTGGTCGCTCCACGAGCCCACTCCTGATATCCCAATGCGCAGGGAGGACGTCCCCGTGACGGACACCAGCACCACTCTGACGGCGGCGGAACGGACGTTCATCGACGGCGTCGCCACCCACTACCACGAGGCGCACGGCGTCACCTGGCCGAAGGCACGAACGATGGCCTGGATGATCATCTCTGACCCCCCGGAACAGAGCATCGACGACATCTGCGCCGTTCTGGAGATCAAGCCGGAGGAGATCGAGCAGCTCATCGAGCAACTCGTCCTCGCCGAGCTCTACGAGGAGATCGACGAACCCGGTCAGCCTCGCCGGTACCGCCTGGTCGAGGACGGCTACGCCAAGGTCGTGTCGCACACCTTCGCGAGTTGGCCGCGATACCTCGAAATCTTCCGGCACGGGTTACGCGTCCTCGACGACGCGACTCCCGAACGGAGGCGACGCGTCGCCGACATCGAGGAGCTGTTCTCCAGCATCGTGCCCGACCTGGCCGACATGAGCCGCCGGTGGCAGCAACAGTCCGCCGAGCCCACCCCGGCCTGACCGGTTCACGAAAGGACAATGAGATGACGACGCAAGCCGTGACGCCGCCCACCGACGAGGAACGCGCCTTCGTCGAGGAGGTCGCACAGTACTACTACGACAACGACGGTATGCCGCACGACCGTGGCCGAGTCGTCGGATGGCTCATGATCTGCGACCCTCCCCGGCAGGCGGCATCGCAGATCGTGGCCGCTCTCGGCGTTTCCCGCGAGGAGGTCGACCGGATCGTCGACCAGCTTACCCCCGACGGTGATCCGGTCAGCGTCTTCGAGCGCGACGGCAAGCTCGACGAGGAGGACTACGTCGTCTGGCTGCGGGAGAACAGCTGGGGGCCGAAGGTCAAGGGCATCTTCGCGGAGTTCGACGACTTCCATCGCGTCGCGGCTGCCGGTCTCGACGCTCTGCGCGACGAGCCGGAGCGACGGCTACGGCGGCTGCGCAACCTGGAAAGGTTCCTGCGGTTCGTCAGCACCGAGATGCCGAAGATTCTCAGTCGTCACGAGCAGCGCGCCGCTGCAGGCGGCCGGGGCTGACATCCGGGTGGAGGCATCCGTGACCGACGTCGTCGACCGCGTACCGCAGCAGCTACGCATCACCGCCGCCGTGCTCGGGAGCGCGGACTTCCGGCACGCCCACCACGTGCGATACGCCTACGTGGCCGGCTCCATGTACAAGGCGGTGGCCTCCGAGGACATGGTCATCCGGATGGCCCGCGCGGGGATGTTGGCGTACTTCGGTGCGGGTGGCCTGTCGCCGGAGCGGATCGCTGCCGCAGTCAGGCGGATCCAGCAGGAGGCCCCGGATCGTCCGTTCGGCATCAACCTCTTGGCCAGCAACGAGAATCCCGTACGGGAGATGGCGACGGTCGACGCGCTTCTGCAGCAAGGCGTGCAACGGGTGGAAGCGGCCTCGTTCATCCGCCCCACCCCAGCCCTGGTCCGCTACCGGGTCGCCGGGATCCACCGAGACCGAGGTGGCAGGGTCGTGGTGCCCCACCACGTCATGGCCAAGGTGAGTCGCCCGGAGGTCACCGAGGCATTCCTGGCACCCCCTCCGCAGGACGTGCTGCGGCGGCTGGTGACCGACGGACACCTCACCGCCGAGGAGGCGGCCCTCGGCGCACAGATCCCCATGGTGGACGACCTGTGCGCCGAGGCCGACTCCGGTGGTCACACGGATCAACGGCCGCTGGTGACCCTCCTGCCGGATACGCTTCGCATGCGTGCTGAGGCAACTCGCCGGAACCCGGCGGTCGGTCGGATCCGTGTCGGCGCCGCCGGTGGCCTCGGTTCACCGGCAGCCGTCGCCGCCGCCTTCGTCATGGGCGCCGACTTCGTGCTCACCGGAAGTGTCAACCAGTGCACCGTCGAGGCGGGCACGAGCGAGCCGGTCAAGGACATGTTGCAGCACGCCTCGGTGCACGACATGACCATCGTGCCCGCCGGCGACATGCTCGAGACCGGCACCCGGGCGCAGGTTCTCCGCCGCGGGTTGTTCTACCCGGCGCGGGCCAACAAGCTGTACGAGCTCTACCAAAGGTACGGGTCGCTCGATGAGATCGATCCGCACATTGCGGAGCAGGTGCAGCGCAAGTACTACCGGCGCAGCTTCGACGAGGTATGGGACGAGACCGCCGCCTACCACGCCCGATCGAACCCCGCGGCGCTGGAGCGGGCGCGGACGGATCCCAAGTTCAAGATGCTGCTGGTGTTCAAGGCCTACTTCGTGCGGTCCATCCGCCTGGCGATGAGCGGCTCGGACGAGTCGCGGGTGGATTACCAGATCAACTGCGGACCGGCGATGGGCGCGCTCAACGGCCTGCTGCGCGGCACCGGACGCGAGGACTGGCGCACCCGTCACGTCGATGACATCGCGGAATTCCTGATGAGCGGTGCCGCGCAGCTGCTGACGGAACGGTTCACGGCGTTCGCCGGGCCATCGGAGCTACCGTACGGGGGGCAGAACCGACCATGACCACCGCCTTCGTGTTTCCCGGGCAGGGCTCGCACCGAGTCGGCATGGGCAACCAGCTGTTCCCGAAGTATCCCAACCTCGTCCGGCAGGCCGATTCCGTCCTGGGATACTCGATCGTCGAGCTGTGCCTACAGGGACCGCCGGACCGGCTGAGCGACACCCGCTACACCCAGTGCGCGATGTATGTCGTCGGCGCGCTCTCCTACATCGACGAGGTGCGGACCAGCGGGGTGATTCCCGACATCGTCGCCGGGCACAGCCTCGGCGAGTACGTCGCGCTGTTCGCCAGCGGCGCCTTCGATTTCCGGACCGGTCTGGAGGTGGTCCGCGAGCGTGCCCGACTGATGGGCGCCGTCGGCGCGGGCACCATGGCCGCGATCATCGGCCTTTCCCTGGAAGCCGTCCGTGACGCCCTCGACGGCCCGGAGGGCGTCGGCGTCGACATCGCCAATCTCAACGCCCCGGACCAGACGGTCATTTCCGGCCCGCCGCCGGACGTCGCCGCCGTCAGCCGCACCTTGCAGGACCGTGGCGCCACCGTGGTGACCCTGCCGGTCACCGGCGCCTTCCACTCCCGGTACATGTCACCGGCCGCGGAGAAGTTCGCCCACTTCCTTGGCCGCCGGGTGCTGTCCCGGCTCAAAATACCCGTCGTCTCCAACGTCACCGCGCTGCCGTACGACGGCGATGTCGCCGGCCTGCTCGTACGACAGCTCACCAGCCCTGTCCGCTGGAGCGACACCATCGACCACCTACTCGGCCACCGCAACGCCGCCGTACGCGAGGTCGGCCCCGGCACGGTGCTCACCGGACTCATCAAACGTATCGAAGCCCTCCGCACGCCCGCCGCCGCCGGCCTCTGAAACGGCCCGAGGAGCCTGTTCGCATGCACCAGCCGATCCACGGTGTGCGCTTCCGCGTGCCCGCTACCCTGGTCGCCGAGTTCGCCTCGGCCAGCCTCGACGTCAGTCCTCTGCACGTCGACCCCGCCTACGCCCACAAGACGCCCTTCGGCCGGCCCGTGGCGCACGGCGTGCTGGCCCTGTTGGTCGCGCTGTCACACGGTCCGGCTCGCGCCGGCCGTTGCCTGCGCCGACTCAGGGCCAGCTTCCGGTACCCGGTCTTTCCGGACACGGAATACGAGGTCGCCGCCGAGGAGAACGGGGACCACCTGCACCTGCGGGTCCTCGACGGGACCCGCACGGTCATCGAGATCACCGCCGAGCACGCCGGCGCCGATCTCGCCCAGGCACCGACCGGCGGACGGCCTTCCAGCGTCACCGAAGCCGACACACCGCCGATCGAGGAGATGGCCGACGCCGGGCCACTAGGTCAGGAGTACCAGCCGGACTGGGCGCGCCTCGACGATCTCGTCCGGGAACTGAGTCTGCACGCTGTGGGCGTCGACGTTGAGCATGTCGCCGCTCTCAGCTGGGCCAGCTACCTCGCCGGCATGCGTGTACCAGGGCGTGCCGCCCTCATCAGCGCCATCGCGGCGACCTTCGGCGGCGACCCGAACGGCGAGGGCTTCACCGCGGAGGGTGCGGTCGTCGATGTCGACAACCGTTACCGGCGGGTGCGCCTGGCCGGTCGACTGTCCACCGGGACGCGCGGCGCCGAGGTCGACGTGATGACCTTTGTCCGCCCTGAACACCGGCCCCCCGACACCGCGCGCATCCGGCGGCTGCTCGCCGACCCGCCCGGTTCGCTGACTGGCAAGGTCGCTCTGGTGACCGGCGGCAGCCGCGGGCTCGGCGCCGTGCTCACCCAAGCCTTGGCGGTCGCGGGCTGCCAGGTGTACGCGGCGTTCGCGCGCAGCGGCGATGAGGCCCGCGAGATGGCGGCCGCGATGGGCGCCGACGCCCATCGGGTTCGCCTCGTCGAAGGTGACGTGGCCGACGCGGGCTGGTGTGAGCGTCTCGCCGGAACCATCGCGGCAGAGCACGGTGGCCTCGACCTGCTGCTGCTCAACGCGGGTCCCCCCGTGCAGGAGCACCCCAACGACCCCGCCTTCGGTCCGCGATCCGCCGCGTACACGGCGGAGGCGATCGCCGTGTCCCAGACGCCGCTGTCCGCCTTCGCCGCTGCGCTGGCCGAGCGCGCCGGGTGGCTGGTGGCGATCTCCTCCGCATACGTCCACCGCCCTCCCCGGGGCCTGGACCACTACGTCACCGCCAAGCACGCTCTCGAGGCGATGGTGCGGACCGCGGCGTCGCGGCATCCGGACATCCGCACCCTGATCGCACGGCCGCCCCGGCTCGCCACCACCTTCGCCGACTCCGCGCTCGGTGCGGAGCAGCCCCTTGACCCGGAACTCGTGGCGGTCGCACTCGTGCGGCGGATCGGCTCCGGCGCACCTGGGTTCGTCGAGGAGTTCCCCGTGCCCACCCCCGAGGGTGACACCAGGACTGACGCGGGCACCCTTGCGGTGGCGGCGACCTTCGCCGTCGATCCGCTGATACCGCTCCTCGAGCGGTGGACCGAGGATCTGGCGCTCGACCTGAGCGTGCGGGCCGCTCCATACGCCCAGGTCTTCCAGCAGTTGCTCGACCCGGGCAGCGTCTTCGCCACCAACGGCAAAGGCGTGAACGTCGCGCTGCTGCGGTTGTCCGACTGGCCCCCCGGCGACCAGCCGGTCGACGACTTCGTGGCCGCGGCCCGCACCTACCTCGACCGTGCGGTGGCACCCCTGGTCGTGGTCCTGTGTCCCTCGAACGACGACGCCGGGCAGGGCGGGCGTGCGGACCGGCTCGGCGCGGGGTTGCGCGACCTGGGCGTACTCGTCGTCGGCAGCGCGGACTGGGCCGGCGGGTACGACGTACCGACACCCTTCGACCCGGCCCGGGAGCAGCTCGCGCACATCCCGTACACCGCCGAGGGCTTCCACGCGCTCGCCGTGACGGTCATGCGCCGCGTCCACGCGGCGCTGGTGCCGCCCTTCAAGGCCCTGGTACTCGACTGTGACAACACCCTCTGGCGTGGTGTCTGCGCCGAAACCGGACCGGACGGTGTCACCGTCCCCGCGGGGCACCGTGCGCTGCAGGAGTGGGCCGTCCGGCTCCACGACGACGGCGTCCTGATCTGCCTCGCCAGCAAGAACGCCGCCGAGGACGTCGACGCGGTCTTCCGCCGTCACCCCGGGATGCCGCTACGGCCGGAACACGTCGCCGCCCGACGTATCACCTGGAACCCGAAGTCCACGTCCCTGACCGAACTGGCCGACGAGCTCAGCATCGGTGTCGACAGCATGGTCCTGCTCGACGACAACCCGATGGAGACAGCGGAGGTGGCCGCCGCCCACCCCGGCGTCCTGGCCCTGACACTGCCCGCCGACGACCAGCAGATCCCCGGGTTCCTGCGTCGTGTGTGGGCCTTCGACCGGACCAGCGTCACCGACGCGGACCGGCTCCGTAACGACTCCTACCGTGCCGAACGCCGCCGACGGGACCTCGCCGACACCACGCTGACCTTCCAGGACTTCCTCGCGGGTCTGGACCTGCGCGTCGATGTCCATGAGGCGCGTCCGGAGGAACTCGACCGGGTCGCCCAGCTGACACAGCGCACCAACCAGTTCAACCTGTCCGGGGTCCGGCGCACCGAGGCGGAGATCCGCCGCTGGCTGGGCGAGGGCAACCAGTGTTGGGTCGCGCACGCCGTCGACCGTTTCGGTGACTACGGGTTGGTCGGCGTCGCGATGAGTAGGACCGAGGCCGGCCGGGTGGAGCTCGACACCTTCCTGCTCAGCTGCCGGGCCATGGGTAAGGGCGTGGAACACACACTGCTGTCCGGCGTGGCGGACCGGTGGCCACCGGATGCGCAGCTGTCCGCCATCCTTGTGCCGACCAGCCGCAACACGCCCGCGCGCCGGTTCTTCGACGCGGTGCTCGGCGCCGGCACCGTGGACAGCGACGACCGGATCGTCTACCGCGCCGCGGTGGCCACCGCCGCGGCGGCACGGTTCACCCCGCAGGAGGCACCACGCCCCGTCGACGCTGACACCGCTGCACCGGCCGGAGTGACGCCGGCGGCACCGGTCGACCTCCGCCGGCTCGCCGCACTGGCCCGAATCGCGGTCGAATACCACGACATCGCGGCGGTGAGCCGCCACGTCGACCGCACCGTCGCGCTACCTTCGACCGCTGCGACGCCAGCCGACGCGCTGAACGCCGTCATTCAGGCCGTCGCCGTCGCGGGCGCCCAGGCACCGGACACCCTGGACGCGGCGACGACCGTGGAGTCGTTGAGCCTCAGCTCGCTGCAAATCGTCGATGCCACGGTCGCACTGGAGGCGACGTTCGGGCGGCTGCCGCGCACCCTGTTCTTCGAGCATCGGACGCTCGGCGGCATCGCCGCCCAGCTCCCCGGTGCCCGGCCGGGCCCGTCCGTGGCACCCGCCCGGCCGGTCGCGCCCGCACACCCGGCCGCGGGTCCGGCCCCGTCGGCTCCGCCCGCGGTCGAGCCGGGCGACGGCATCGCCGTGGTCGGCGTCGCCGGTCGTTACCCCGGTGCAAGCGACGTGCGCCAGTTGTGGCGGCACCTGCTGCACGGACACGACCTCGTCGGGGACGTGTCGGTCCGCTGGGGTGACTACGACGTCGTCGCCCCGGACGGTGGCCGCGACAAGACCTACACCGCCGCGGGCGGTGTGCTGGACGGTATCGACGAGTTCGACCCGCTGTTCTTCGGCATCTCCCCGGCCGAGGCCGAGACGATGGACCCGCAGCAACGACTACTGCTCCAGGTCGCCTACCACGCCCTGGAGGACGCCGGCCATCCCGACGATCTCGGCCGCGACACCGGCGTCTACGTCGGCGCCATGAGTTCCGACTTCGCGGTCGCCAACGCTGCGGCCGCCCTGTCCGGGACCGCCCGCTATCCGAACGCGGATCTGTACCAGTTGGCCAACCGCATCTCTCACTTCCTCGACCTCACCGGGCCTAGCCTGGTCGTCGACACCGCCTGCTCGGCGTCCGGGGTCGCGCTGCAACTCGCCTTCGACGCCCTGCGCGCCGGACGGGTCCGGGCGGCGATAGTGGGAGCCGTCAATCTCATCCTGCACCCCGCACGCCGGATCCAGTACGCCCAGCAGGGGATGCTGTCCCGACGGGGGCGCTGCCAGCCGTTCTCCGCGGCCGCCGACGGCATGGTCACAAGCGAGGGCGTGGCGGCCCTGGTCCTGCGTCCGCTGCGCGACGCCCTCGCCGACGGCGACCACGTGTACGGGGTGATCCGCGCCGTCGGCACGAACACCGACGGCCGCACCAACGGTTTCATGGTGCCCAGTCCGGCGGCGCAGGCGGATCTCATCGCCGCGACGTGGCGGGCCGCCGGCATCGATCCACGATCATTGGGCTACATCGAGGCACACGGCACGGGCACACCGCTCGGCGATCCCATCGAGGTACGCGGCCTGACCGAGGGGCTGCGGCTGCGCGGAGCCGCCGGGCACCTCCCGATCGGGAGCATCAAGAGCAACATAGGCCACCTGGAGGCGGCTGCCGCCCTCGCCGGGGTGACCAAGGTGCTGCTGCAACTGGATCAGCGCACCCTCGTACCGTCGCTGCACGCCGACGAGCTCAACCCGCACATCGAGTTCGCCGGCACACCGCTGTCGGTACAGCGCAGGCGGGAACCCTGGTCGGCGTCGCACGGACCCCGGCGGGCCGCTGTCAGCTCGTTCGGCGCCGGTGGCGTCAACGTGCACCTCGTCATCGACGAGGCGCCCGCCGCGGCGGATGCGGAGGCGGCTGACGGCCCGGAGCCGGTGCCGTTGTCGGCACGTAGCGTGGAGCAGCTCCAGCAGGTGTGCCGGCGACTCGCCGAGCACCTCCGCACGGAGGGTGCCGGCTGCTCGCTCGCCGACGTCGCGTACACCCTGCGGGCCGGACGGCAGCCGTTCGAGTGTCGCGCCGCAGTCGTGGCGCGCGACCGCGAGCACCTGCTCGACGTGCTCGACCGGCTCGGGACGGGGGAGTGGCCCGCCGAGGTGATGCGGGGGCAGGCCGACCGCCGGTCGCCGGTTGCCGCGGTGTTCGACGGCAGCCCGGAACTCACGGAGGCCCTGGGCAAACTTGCGCGGGCGCGGCGCTGGGACAAGCTGGGCCGGCTCTGGGTCGACGGTGCGACCCTCGACTGGTCGTGGCTGCTGCCCCGAGGGTCCCGGCGGCGGGTGCCGCTGCCGGGATACCCGTTCGCCGCCGTCCGGCTCCCGCTGCCGGTGGCGCCGCGGCCCGCAGCAGAAGCCCGAACGGCCGTCGCGGTGGAGCGGACGGTGCTCTACCGGCCCGTCTGGGAATCGGAACCGTCTCCGGCCACGGCTGTCGACGGTGATGTCGTGGCGCTCGTGGACCCCGGTGCGTCCGACGTGCGAGCGATGCCCAGCCTCCCGGACGTGGCGTCCCTCGAACGCTGGCTTACCGGCGCGTCGTCGCTGGTGGTCGTCGACCGCCGGACTCCCCTCGGCGACCAATCCGACGACGCCGAGCGGCTGCTACGCACGGCCATGGACCTGGCTCGGCTGGCGACCCGTACACGCCGCGTCACGTACCTGGTGGTGACGCCCGACGACGCCGTCACACCGGCCGCGGCCACCGTCGTCGGCTTCGGCCGGGCGCTCGCCCACGAGAACCCGTTCTTCCGCGCGGTACGGGTGACCACCTCCGAGGACATGACCCTCAGCCCCGACGCGCTGGTCGCGGAGGCGTCCGCCAGCACCGACGAGGTTCGCTGGACCGGTGCCCTGCGCTCGGTGCGACGGTGGCTTCCGGCGCCCGACGCGGCCCCGCCGGCGTGGCGCCCCGGCGGCACGTACGTCATCACCGGCGGGTCTGGTGGTGCGGCCCGGATCATCGCCGGGTACCTGATGCGGCACCACCGGTCCCGGGTGGTTCTCGTCGGCCGCGCGGAGGCCCCGGCCGCGCTCACGGCGCTCGGCGACGCGGCGGCCGAGCACGGTGGGGAGGTGCTGTTCCTGCGTGCCGACGTCACCGACGAGGAGGAACTGGCGTCGGCGCTGCGTGCCGCCCGGCAGCGCTTCGGCCGGCTGCACGGTGTCGTGCACGCCGCGGGCGTCACTGCCGATCGGGCGTTCACGGGGCAGGACGAGGCCACCATGCGGCGGGTCACGGCCCCGAAGATCACTGGTGCCGTGCTGCTGGACCGGCTCACGGCCGACGACGAGCTGGACTTCTTCGTCCTCATGTCGTCGGTCGTCAGCCTGTTCGGAAACGCCGGCCAGAGCGGCTACGCGGCGGCGAACGCCTACCTGGACGGGTTCGCCGCCTGGCGGGCGGCGCGGGTCCGCGAGGGCGCCCGCCGGGGCACCTCGCTCTCCGTCCTCTGGCCGAGTTGGGCCAACGGCGGCATGGTGATGCCCGAAGCCACCCGCCGTCTTTTCCGTACCACTCTCGGCCTGACACCCATGGACGACGCCTCGGCGATCGGCGCCCTCGAGCAAGCGCTCGGCGGCGGGCCCGGAGCGGTGCTCGTCGGTCACGGTGACCAGGCCACGATCCGGCGGGCGCTGGACCTGCGAGTGGCACCCGGCGGGAGCCCGCCACCGCGGCGCATCCGGGAAAGCCTGGTCACCACCGTCCGGAGTGAACTCAGGACCGAAGTCGCCCGGCTGGTCAAGCTCGATGCCACCGCGGTCGACGTCACCGCCGAGTTCGGCGACTACGGCTTCAACTCGATGCTCTTCACCGACTTCACCAACCGGCTCAACGAACGCTTCGGGCTCACCCTGACCCCGGTCGTCTTCTTCACGCACCGCACGCTGGACACGTTGGCGGCCGCGCTCGTCGAGCAGCACGACGCGGCCCTCGCCGCCGCGCTCGCCGTCGAGCCGGCGACGCACGGTGAGCCCACGTCGCCCGGCAGCCCAGCACCGCCGACCAGCCCGCCGTCAACCACCGCGGCGCGCCCGATCACGGTCACTGCGGAGCAGTCCCTCGCCCGGGAGGAACCGATCGCCGTCGTCGGTATGGCCGGGCGTTTTCCCGGCGCCGCCGACCTCGACGAGTACTGGCGGCTGCTGATGACCGGTGCGTGCGTCACCGGGGCACCGCCCCCCGGACGGGAGTCGTCGCCGGGCTGGCCCGGCGGCTACCTCGACGCGATCACCCGCTTCGATGCCAGCTTCTTCGGCATCTCCCCGCGCGAGGCCCGGCTGATGGATCCCCAGCAACGGCTGTTGCTGGAGACCGCCTGGCAAGCCGTCGAACATGCCGGGTACGACCCGCGCCGCCTCGCCGGAACTGCCACGGGCGTGTTCGCCGCAGCGACCCTGCACGACTACTCGGAACTACTCAAGGACGCCGGCGAGGAAACCGCCGGGCACACCATCACCGGTCACGTGCACAGCATCATCGCCAACCGGGTCTCTTACCTGCTCGACCTGACCGGCCCCAGCGAGACCATCGACACCGCCTGCTCCAGTTCGCTGACGGCACTGCACCGGGCCGTGAACGCCATCCGCCACGGCGAGTGCTCGTCGGCCATCGTCGGCGGCGTCAACGTCCTGCTGACCGCTGACTGGTTCGCCTCCCTGGATCTGACCGGTGTGCTGTCCCCCACCGGACGGTGCTGGGCGTTCGACGCCCGCGCGGACGGCTTCGTGCGTAGCGAGGGCGTGGCCGCGGTCCTGATCAAACCGCTGGCGCGTGCCCTGGAGGACGGCGACACCGTGCACGGCGTCATCCTCGGCACCGCCGTCAACCATGGTGGACGCGGCCACTCCCTGACCGCTCCCCGGCCCGACGGCCAGGCCGCGGTCGTCGCCGCCGCCCTCCGCCAGGCGGGCGTGTCACCCCGCGACGTCACCTTCATCGAAACCCACGGCACCGGCACCAAACTCGGCGACCCGGTGGAGTTGGCCGGGCTGCGGGAGGCCTTCGCGCAACTCGGCGCCCAGGACAGCCGGCCGTGGTGCCACCTCGGGGCCGTCAAGGGCACCGTCGGTCATCTGGAGTCCGCCGCCGGCATGGCGAGCCTGCTCAAGGTGCTGCTGGCGTTCCGCCACGGTGTCCTGCCCCCCAACGCCAGCGGCCAGGTCCCCAACCCCCATCTCGGCCTCGGTGACGGCCCGTTCCAACTGCTCGACCGGGCGATGCCCTGGGCGGCGGACGACCCGGGCCTTGGCCGGACACCCCGCCACGCCGGCATCAGCTCCTTCGGCTTCGGCGGCGCGAACGCCCACACGGTGCTGCGGGAACCACCGGTGGCACCCGAGCCGGAGCCGGACACCGGTCAGGACCACGTCGTGGTGCTGTCCGCCCGCACCGACGCCCAACTACGCCGGTACGCGCGACGGCTGCGCCGCTCGCTCGACGACGAGCCCTTGGCGATCGCCGATGTCGCGTACACCTCCCGGGTCGGACGTACGCCGTTGCCGTGCCGGCTCGCCCTCGTGGCGACCTCGTGCCAGCAGCTCGCCGACCTTCTCGACCGTCACCTCGCGGGACGCCGGCACCCGGCCGTGCACGTCGGCGACGGACCGGAACCGGCACCCGGAGACACCGCGCAGGTCACCGCCCACCGCTGGGCGCGCGGTCTCGACATATCCTGGCCGACGGAACCACTCCGTCGGCGGGTACCCCTGGCGACGTACCCCTTCGACCACAGCACCGCTCACGGTTTGCCGGCCGACGTCCCGGCTCCGGTGGGTCCCGCGCCGACCCGGAGGTCGCCGACCACCCCGGCCGACGTCCCGGCTCCCGTGAGCCCCGCGCCGACCGGCGGGCGCCCGGCCACCGACGTCACGCCCCGGCTGCTCGTGAAGCAGTGGACCCCGGCGCCCGCCGGGGCGGCGGCCGAGCCGGGAGAACCGCCGACGTGCCTGCTCATCCTCAGCTCGGACGCGTGCCTGCCGGCGCTCGACGCCCTCGCCGCGCATCCGCACACGACGTGGCTGGTCATGCGCCCCGTCAGCACCCTGCCGAATCTGACGTCGTCGGACTACGAGACCGACTTCGGCGCCCACGACGCCGGACGCGGCGCCACCGAAAAGATCATCGCGGAGCACGGACCCCTGACCCACGTGGTCGACCTCGCCGACGCCACCTCCACGACCCCGCTCCCCGAGGCCGCCCGGGTCGGCGTCCTGCA
The DNA here is from genome assembly GCF_001029515.1 of Micromonospora sp. RV43. Taxonomy (NCBI): domain Bacteria; kingdom Bacillati; phylum Actinomycetota; class Actinomycetes; order Micromonosporales; family Micromonosporaceae; genus Micromonospora; species Micromonospora sp. RV43. Next base: position 13,043 of record NZ_LEKG01000070.1, read on the forward strand.
GGCCGTGGCCCGACACGCCAGGTCGACACCCGTCCACTTCGTGCACGTCACCCGTGGTGTCAGCGCGCTCGGCGACACCGAACCCGCGGTTGCGGGCGCACGATTGGCGGCACTCGTGCGTGCAGTCGGCGCCGAGTACCGAAACATGCACACCGTCACCCTCGACGTCGACCTGCCCAGCGACGACGTCAGCGGGCAGCTCGATCTCGCACTGGCCGAGGTGGGGTCACCGATCAGCGCGGAAGTGGCGCACCGCGGCGGCGTCCGGCACGTGCCGCGCCTCGCGACACCGTCGTCCCGCCCGGAACACGGCGATGGCCACCTCGGCGACGTACCCGTCCGTGCGGACGCCACGTACCTGATCACCGGCGGGACCGGCGGCCTCGGTCTGGCCACCGCGGAGCTGCTCGCCGCCCGCGGCGCCCGCCGGCTGGCGCTGGCCGGGCTGCGTCCGGCACCGGAACGGGAAACCTGGGACGCCCTCGGACCCGACGATCCGTGGTACCACCGCGTGGCGGCGGTCCGGCGGCTCGAGGAGGCCGGCGCCGCCGTCACGCTGCACCACGGCGACCTCACCGACACGGCCGCCGTGCGGAACCTCGTCGGTGCGTTGTCGCCGGTGGCCGGCGTCATCCACGCCGCCGGCGTCACCGGACCCACGCCGGCCTTCGTGCACAAGAGCTTCGCGGAGATCGAGCGCTGCTGGACGCCCAAGGGCGCGGCGCTCGACGTCCTCCTCGGCGCCGTCGGCCCCCAACACCTCGACTTCTTCGTCTGCTACTCCTCGCTCTCCGCCGTGGTGACCGACCTTGCGGCCGGACTGAGTGACTACGCCAGCGCCAACGCGTACCTCGACGCGGCGATGGCCCGCGCCCAGGCCCGGGCCACCCGTGCGGGCCGCGCGACGAAGTACCTCTCCATCAATTGGGGAAGCTGGGCCGGCCTGGGAATGGGCGAGGTGACCAACGACCGTTACCGGCGAAGCGGTTTCGCCGCACTCACCCGCGATCAGGGCCTGGCTCTGCTGGACATCGCGATGGCGACGGTGGGCCACACCAGCGTCGTCGCCGCCACGCGAGCCAAGCCGTCCCTGGCCGATCCGCCGGCAGACATCGGAGACGACGCCGTGCCCCCACCACCAGAGAACGCTGCCGACCAGTCGGACCTGCACGCTCGCTGCGTGCGGCACCTGCGAGGTGTGCTCGCCCGGCACCTGCTGCTCGACGAATCCCGGATCGCCGCCGACATGACCTTCGCGGATCTTGGGGTCGACTCGATCCTCATTGCCGCCATCGTGCCTGACCTGGAAGTCCTTGCCGGCGCGCCGCTGGAACCCTCCCTGGTCCTGGAGCACCCGAGCGTGGACCGGCTCGCCGCGTACCTGCTCGACCACCATCGGGCCGGCGTCACCCGGTGGGCCGCGCCACCCGCCGGGGCTGCCGCGACGGCTGCCGCTCCCGCGGCCGGCCACCGCCGCGGCACCGGAGACCCCCTGGCGGTCATCGGCATGGCCGGGCGCTACCCCGCCGCCGAGAACCTCGACGCCTTCTGGGATCTCCTGCGGTCCGGGCGCAGCGGCGTCACCGAGGTGCCCCGATCACGCTGGGACGTCGCCACCCTCTACTCGCCGGCCCTCCGCGACGGCATGAGCGTCAGCAAGTGGGGCGGCTTCCTCACCGGCATCGAGGAATTCGACCCGGACCACTTCGGCATCCGCGCGGAGTACGCCGACCACATGGACCCCCTCGTCCGCCTCCTGCTCGAGTGCGCGGCGCAGACCTTCGCGGACGCCGGATACCGCCCGACCGAACTCGCCGGACGTCGGGTGGGCGTGTTCGCCGGTGCCGCTACCAGTAGCTACCCGCACCGCATCACCGTGCCCCACCGCGGCACCGCCACCGGTCTGAACCAGAACTTCATCGCGGCGCAACTGGCACAGACCTACGACCTCCGCGGCCCCAACCTCGTCGTGGACACCGCCTGCTCGTCGTCGCTGTCGGCCGTCTACCTGGCCCGGCAGGCTCTCCTGACCGGGGAGTGCGAAATGGCGCTCGTCGGCGGAGCCGACCTGATCCTCGACGAGAGACCGTACCTGACGCTGAGCGCGGCCCAGGCGCTGTCGCCCGACGGCGTCTGCCACGTCTTCGACGCCGACGCCAACGGGCTGGTGCCGGGTGAGGGCGTCGGCGCGGTGCTGCTCCGACGCCTGGACGACGCCCTCGCCGCCGGTGACCGTGTCCTCGCCGTGATCGAGGCCGCGGCGATGAACAACGACGGCCGCACCATGGGACTGACCACACCCAACCCCGACGCCCAGCGGGACGTCGTCGCCGACGCCCTCGCGAAGGCCGGTGTCGGCGCGGAAACGCTGTCCTACATCGAGGCGCACGGTACCGGGACGATGATCGGCGATCCCATCGAGCTGCGCGCCCTGACCCGGGTCTTCCAGCGGTTCACCACCGAGCGGGGCTTCTGCGCGATCGGCAGCGTCAAGTCCAACCTCGGCCATCTGCTCATGGCGGCCGGCATGGCGAGCCTGCACAAGGTGATGCTGTCGCTGCGCCACCGCGCGCTGCCGCCGACCCTGCACTGCCGGCGTCCCAACCCCCGGTTCGCCTTCGACGAGTCACCGTTCTATCCGAACCTGCGGTTGCGGGAGTGGCCGGCCCGCCACGGCGTACGGCGTGCCGGGGTCAGCGCCTTCGGCTTCGGCGGCACCAACTGTCACGTCGTGGTCCGCGAACCCCTGAGCGACGAGACACCCCGCGGCGGATCCGTGCGTGAGGCACTGCCCGCCCCGGTCTTCCACCGCCGCCGCTTCTGGGTCGACGGACCGGCGCTCGCGCCGGTACCCGCACGATCCCCCCTGCTCGAACTGGAGGACCTCCGCTGATGGCCGCATCCACCACAGGCGCTGACGGGCAGCTCGACGGCACACGGGCGGTCACCACCGTGACGGCGCAGGACCAGCCGCTCCGGGAGCACCTCGTGCACTCCGTGCCGGTGCTGCCGGGCGTCTTCCTGATCGATCTGATCCTGCGACTGGTGCGGCGCAGCGGCGTGGCACCGGCCGATGTCGAGATCCGCGGCTGCCTGTTCCTGGCGCCCGTGATCGACCGCAGCGGCACCGGACGGCGGATCCGCGTCGAGATCGACGCCCGCACCGAGGAGGGTCACTGGCCGGTGACGGTCTCCAGCACGCCGACCGGATCCGACGACTGGGAGGACAACTGCCGCGCGCAGGTGCGCCTCGCCGCGCGCTCCGCCGGTCGCGTCGACATCGCCGGCCTCCTGGGTGCGGCGACGGAAACCTACGACATCGACCGGCTCTACAGCTTCGTCCGGGGTCTCGACATCCGGCACACCGGCTTCATGAAGGCCGACGGCACGGTCCACCTGGGCGACGGCTTCGCCGTAGCCGACATGCACCTGGACACGGCCGCGCAGCCGTACCTCGACCACTTCGCCGCCCACCCGGCCGTCCTGGACTTCGCCACGCTGGTCCCCATGGCGCTGATGCCCGAGGAGCAACGGCGGAGCGCCACGAACCCGTTCATTCCCCTTTACATCGAGTCGGTGCGATGCCACGCCCCGGTCGGAACCCGTAACCTCATCCACGTCCCGAACCCCCCGACCGGCGGGTTGGACGCCGACCTGTTCGAAGCCGACATCGACATCTGCGCACCCGACGGCGCCCTCCTGGTGCGCATGGCCGGGTTCCGCGCCAAACGGATTCGCGCCGCGGCCGCGATCACCGACGCGACCGGACGCGGCCGTGCCGGCGTGACCACCGTAGCGGCGGAGGAGCACAGCGATGCGCCGCCAACGCGGACCGCCGGAGGTGACGACCTCGCCGGGCTGATCCGTGACCTCGTGGCCGAGCGACTGCGCCGGCCCGCGCACACCATCGAGACCGACCAGGGCTTCTACGACCTCGGCCTGGACTCCACGCATCTGCTCGCCATCGCCGGCACCCTTGAGCGGCGTCTCGGCACGACGCTGTACCCCACCCTGTTGTTCGAGCACCCGACGGTCCGGCAGCTCGCGGCGCACCTGCACGAGCAGGGCCATCATGTCGCCCGCGACGGCGGATCGCCGTCGGCCGCCGTACCCCCTCCCGCCGTCGCGCCGCGTCCCTCCGCCTCGCACGGCGGGACCGACGCTGCCGCGGACACCCTGGCCGTCGTCGGCCTGGCCGGGCACTACCCGGGCGCGGACGATCCCGAGCGACTGTGGGCACGGCTGCTGAGCGGCGAGAGCATGATCACCGAAATACCCACCGACCGGTGGGACCACGACCGCTACTTCAGCGCCGACCGGGGCCGACCCGGCCGCACGTACGGCCGGTGGGGAGCCTTCTACGACGGCTTCGCCGACTTCGAACCGGAGTTCTTCCACCTGACCGGTGACCAGGCTCTCCTGATGGATCCGCACGAGCGGCTCTTCCTCCGGACGGCGTGGGAGGCGTTCGAGGACGCGGGCCACCGGCCCGAGGACCTCGCGGCGCGGTGTGGCGGCGCGGTCGGCGTCTTCGCCGGCGTCATGTGGAATGACTACACCCTGCACGGCCTCGACCGTCTCCGATCCGGCGACCCGCGGCCCGCCGGATCGTGGCCGTCCGCGCTGTCCAACCGGGTCTCGCACCAGATGGACCTCCACGGGCCCAGCCTCACCGTGGACACCGCCTGCTCTGCCGCCCTGACCGCACTGCACCTGGCGAAGGAGAGCATCCGCCGCGGGGAGTGCCGCGCCGCGCTCGTCGGCGGGGTGAACCTGTCGCTGCACCCGTACAAGTACCTGCGCCTGGCCGACCTGGGCCTGCTGTCGGCCAGGGGGCGGTGCCGCCCGTTCGCCCGCGACGCCGACGGCTACGTCCCCGGCGAAGGCGTCGGCGTGGTCCTCGTGCGTCCGCTGGCCGAGGCCGTCGCCGACGGCGACCACATCTACGGCCTGGTCCGCGGCACCGCGCTGCGACACAGCGGCCGGACCGCTGGCTACTCGGTGCCCAACCCGGACGCGCAACTCGACGTCATGACGGCGGCCCTGGCCGACGCCGCCGTGGCACCGGAGACCGTGACCCTCATCGAGGCGCACGCCAGCAGCACCGTCCTGGGCGACCAGATCGAGTTCGCGGCGCTCAGCGAGGCATACGGCAGTGGTGGGTCCGCCGGCTGCGCCCTAGGTTCGGTCAAGGAGACGTTCGGTCATCTCGAGGCGGCCGCCGGCATCGTCGGCCTCACCAAGATCCTGATGGCCATGCGACACCGGACGGTTCCACCGCTCGCCACCGGGGCCGATCCCCACTCCGCCATCCACCTCGACGGGACCCGCTTCCACTTTCCGCGTCGCCCGACCCCGTGGCTGGCTCCCACCGACCCGCGAACCGGAGCGGCTCAGCCGCTCCGCGCGGCGTTGAGCGCCTTCGGTGCCGGCGGAGCCAACGCGCACGCCATCATTGAGGAGTACCGGACCGCAGCACGCGACACCGCCGAGGTCCACGGCACGTATGTCGTTCCCCTCTCGGCGCGCACCGCGCAACAGCTCGAGACGGCCGCCCGCCGCCTCGGTGAGCACCTCGACCGGCACCCGGAACTGTCCCCGGCCGACGTCGCCCACACGCTGCAGCACGGACGCCGGCACCATCCCGAACGCCTCGCTGTCGTTGCGTCCACCGCGACGCGGTTGCGCGAGGTGCTGCACGCGATCGTCGATGGTCGTGAGCCCAGCGGCGCCGTGCGCGGAAACCGGGCGAGCCCACCGGTCGCGGCGGCGGGCGACCCCAGCGACGTCCCGGTCGACCTGGCGCGCCGGTGGGTGGCGGGGGAGACCGTGACCTGGCCCGACATCCCGGGTGCCCGGCGGGTGCCCTTGCCGACGTATCCGTTCTCCGGCGAGCGTTACTGGCTGGGGGGAAGCGACACGGCGCCACCCACTCCTGGTGTGGACCACGCACGGCCGGCGCAGCAGCCGGTTCCCACCCGCGACGCGGAGGTCGTGTACCTGCGGCCGGTGTGGGCGCCGCTGCCGGCGGCGCCGCACCGGCTCGGCCGCGACGACACGGTCCTGCTCCTCGACGCCGGACCCGCCCGGGCGACGAGCGTGCGGTCGATGGGCCCCCGGGTCGTTCAGGTCCGCCCCGGGGCCGCCTTCCGCCGGGTCGGGGACGACCTGTACGAGGTCCGCCCCGGTGACGCCGGACACCTCACCGCCGTGCTCGACGACCTGCGGGCCCACGGGGTGACCCCGACCGCGGCGTTGGACCTGTGGCATCTCGACGACGGTGGCACGGACCCGGCCGACCTCACCCCCACCACCTCGATGTTCGCCCTGTGCCAGGCCATGGTGACCCGCGTCCGGCAGCTGACACCGATCCTCTTCGCCTACGCCGGCGCGCAGGAGCAACCGCACCTGGCGGCGGTGGGCGGCCTCGCCCGCAGCGTGCGGCTGGAACAACCGAAACTCGCCGTGAAGGTGGTCTGGTTCACCGACCCGCCGCCGTCCGTCGCGGACATCCTCGACGAGGCCGCGGACGTCGAGCACGTCGAGGTCCGCCGCGGCGGCGGCGACCGGCACGCCCTCATGGTCACGCCACTGACGCCCTCAGCGCAGCCCACGCCGGTGGCCCGTCCCGGTGGCATCTACCTCGTCGCCGGCGGGACCGGCGGGCTCGGCGCGCACACCGCCCGCATGCTCGCCGCCGCGCCGGGTGTGACTGTCGTGCTGGCCAGCCGCAGCCCGGCTGACGCGACGACCGAAGCCCTCCTGACCGAGTTGCGCGCCGGTGCCACTCGGGCCGAGCACCACACCGTCGACATCACCGATCCGCACCAGGTACGGGCGTGCGTGGCAGAGATCGAACAGCGCCACGGCCCGCTCACCGGTGTGGTGCACAGCGCCGGAAGCATCGAGGACGCGCTGATCGTCAACAAGAGCGCCGACTCCGTCCAGCGGGTCCTCGCGGCGAAGGTACGCGGCACCGTGAACCTGGATCTGGCCACCCGCCACAGCGACCTCGAGTTCTTCCTGATCTACTCCTCGGTGGCGTCGGTCCTGGGCAGCGCGGGAGCCGCCGACTACGCCGCCGGAAACCGCTTCGCGGACGCCTTCGCCGCGTGGCGCGACACTCAGCGTCTCTGCGGTGATCGTCGTGGCCGTACGGTGGCCGTCAACTGGCCGCTGTGGCGGCACGGCGGGATGCGTCCCGATCCCGCGGTGGCGGACCTGATCCTCGACCGCGTCGGGATGACGATGCTCGAGACGAGCACCGGGCTGGCGGCGATCGAGGTCGCCCTGGCACACCCCGGCGTCCAGACAGTGGTGTTGCACGGTGACCGGTCCCGCATGCTCGCCGCCGTCCCGTACCTCGCCCCGGACGTCCCCGGACCGCCCGACCCGCCGCCGTCGGCAGCGCCGCCACCGCTGGCGGCCACCGAGCCCACCCACCACCGGCAGACGCTCGCCGACGTCCTGGCGCACACCACCGACCTGCTGCGCGGCAAGCTCAACGGGGGCCGGCCGCTACCGCACGACGACGACCTGCGCACCGTCAGCTTCCTCGACCTCGGCCTCTCCTCCCAACAGCTCGTCGAGGTGGCCGCCGAACTGGAACGGGAGCTGGCCGTACCGGTCCCGCCGACGGACATGTTCCGCTACCCTGACGCCGAGCGCCTGGCCGCCCACCTGAGCGAGCAGCGACCCGTGGCACGCTCGTGCCCCCCGCCCGCGACACCGCCGGCCGACGCCGCCGACCGGTCGGCCATCGCGGTCATCGGAATGGCCGGACGCTTTCCCGGATCCCGTGACGTCACGCGCTTCTGGCGGGATCTGGCGGAGGGCAGGGACCTCGTCACCGCCGTCCCGGCCGGGCGCCGTGGCACCGCGCCGGACACCCTCGCGGAGGGTCTGGTGCCGCACGAGGGCGGCTTCCTCGATGACGTGGCCCGGTTCGACGCACCCTTCTTCGGCATCTCGAAGGCGGAGGCGGACAGCATGGATCCGCAGCTCCGGCTGCTGCTCGAGGTCCTCTACGAGACGGCCGACGCGGCGGCGGTCACCCCGTCCGTGCGCGGCTCGGCGACCGGAATGTTCGTCGGCCGGTGCTTCCACGACTACGCCGACGACATGATCGCGAACGGCCGGGACGCGGTCGCCTACGACGTGACGGGAACGGCCGTGGTGATGGCGGCCAACCGGGCGTCGCACCACTTCGACCTGACCGGCCCGAGCCTCACCGTCGACACCGCCTGCTCGTCGTCGCTGTACGCCGTTCACCTCGCCGTGCAGGCACTGCGGGACGGCTCGTGCGACATGGCGTTCGCCGCCGGTGTGAACCTGATCCTCACCGCACCGCACTACCGGCGCAGCCTCGCCATCGGCGCGCTGTCGCCGTCCGGCCGCTGCCACAGCTTCGACGAGCGGGCCGACGGCTACGTGCCCGCCGAAGCGGTCGGCGCGGTTCTGCTCAAGCCGCTGGACAGGGCGCTCGCAGACGGCGACCCGGTCCTGGCGGTCATCCGCGGCAGCGCCGTCAACCACGGGGGCCACGCCGGGTCGCTGACGGCACCGCACCCGCAGCGGCAGAGCGAGCTGCTGCGGCAGGCGTGGGCCGACGCCGGTGTCGACCCGGCCGGGATCACCTACTTCGAGGCCCACGGCACCGGCACGAAACTCGGTGACCCGATCGAGGTCGACGCCATCACCACGGCGATGCGACGGCACACCACCAACACGGGTTTCTGCGCGCTCGGCTCGGCGAAGGCGCACCTTGGACATGCCGAGGGCGCCGCCGGCATCGTCAGCCTCATCAAGGTCATCCTGTCGATGCGGCACGGAATGATCCCCGCCATGCCGTCCTACCAGCGCCTGAACCCGTACTGCGCGCTGGACGACAGCCCGCTGTTCATCAACACCGAACCGGTGGAGTGGTCGCCGGGGGGTCCGCGTCGAGCCGCCGTTAGCTCGTTCGGGTTCGGCGGAGCGAACGCGCACTGCGTGGTCGAGGAGGCCCCGGCGCGGAGCACGCCGCCTGACGAGCCGGCGCCGCTGTTGTTCCCGTACTCTGCCATCGACGACGATCGCCTGCACGATCTGGTGCGACGTCACCGCGACCACCTGCAGGAGCATGCCGACCTCCCGCTGGCGGGGGTCAGCGCTACCCTCGTCCACGGCCGGGATCCGCTGCCCGCCCGGGTCGTGCTCATCGCCAGCTCCATGCCGCAGCTGTTGCGCCAGCTCGACCGGGTCCTGCGCGACGGCGTCGAGATGCCTGCCGTGTACAACGATCCGGACTGTCCGGTGTCCGCCGCCCAGCGCACCGCCGCGACGCAGTGGGCGGCCGGTACGGCCAGCGACCTGCCGGGCCCGGACGCCGTGCGGCTGACCCTGCCGGCGCACCCCTTCGCCGGTAACCGTTACTGGTACCGGCCCCTGCCCACGGCCACCGCCGCGCCGGGCGGCCAGGACCCGTCCGGGGCCGACGACGAGCTACGGCGGTGGGTTCACGACAGCGCGTTCTCCGGTCGTCGGGTGGCCACCGGCATGGACCGCCTCGACGGCCTGGTACGCCGATGGTGTCGCCTGCTGTTCCCGTCCCCCGCCGTGCTCAGTGCCGGCGCCGACCCCCGGTACGACCGTCTCGTGGCGGCGCTGACGGAGCTGCTGGCCCGTACCTCCTCCGTCGACCGCACCGATGACAACGTCGCGTTGACCGAGGAGCTCGACGCCCTCACCCGCGACCACCCCGAACTCGCCGCCTGGACGAACCTGGTCCGCGTCTGTCTGCCCCAGCTGCCAGCCATCATCGCCGGCGACGCCGACCCCCTGGAGGTGTACTTCGCGCCGCAACACCCGGAGCTGCTCGCCGCGATCTACCGCGACAGCGCCATCGCCCGCCACTTCAACGACCTCGCCGCCCAAGCCGTCACCAGCCACGCGCGGCACCTCGGGGAGCCCGGACGCCCGGTGCGCGTCCTGGAGATCGGCGCCGGCACCGGCGGCACGACACACGCCGTGCTCGCCGCCCTCGAGGAGGCGGAGGTCCCGGTGCGGTACACCTTCACCGACGTCTCCCCGTCCTTCCTGCCCACCGCCCGCACGACGTTCGCGTCGCGCCGCACCCCGATCGAGTTCCGGGTTCTCGACCTGGACCGACCCCTGGCGGACCAGGGTTTCGCGCCGTCGAGCGCCGACATCGTCATCGCGGCCAACGCGGTGCACGCCACCCGCGACGTGGCGGAGAGCGTCCGGCGTGTCGCCGGGCTCCTGACCCCCGGTGGCCTGTTCGTGCTGCAGGAACTGACCCGCAGCCGGGACTTCGTCACCGCGATGATCGGTGCCCTGCCCGGATACTGGGCCAGCACGGACCCCTCCCGCCGGCTGCCGGGCTCACCACTGCTCACCGCGCCGATGTGGCGGTCCCTGCTGGCCGGCAACGGGTTCAGCGGCAGCGTCGCCTACGGCAGCGCCGACCAGGCCGAGGCCGACTTCGACAACAGCGTCATCGTCGCGGTCACCGCCCCGAGCGCCAGCACCACGGGCGAGGCCCCGCTGGTCGTGGCGGCGGTCCGCACCAAGCAGGCGCCCGCCGAGCCCGCCGCCCCTGCCGGCCCGGCACCGGTCCCGGAGCCGCCCCCGGGCGGCCCGAGGACCGTGGACGCGATACGCCACCACCTGCGGACGACATTCGGCGAGTTCTTCGGTGTGCCGGAGCAATCCGTCGACCCGGCGGCCACCTTCGACAAGCTCGGCATGGACTCGCTGAGCGCCATCCAACTCGCGCGGGCCCTGGAGGCCGACTTCGGAGAACTGTCGAAGGTTCTGCTCTTCGAACATCCCACCATCGATGACCTCGCCGAGCATCTCAGCACCCGGGCGGGCGCCACCGCGCTGACCGGTACCCCGACGGCGGGCGAGACCGCAGCGGCCACCCCGACGTCGGTCCCCGAGACCGACGACCCGGTGGTGATCGTCGGGATGGCGGCGAAGTTCCCCCGGTCGGCCGACCTGGGGCAGTGGTGGGATCACCTGGCCCGCGGCGCCGACCTGGTCACCGAGATTCCCTCCGACCGCTTCGACTGGCGGGAGGTCTACGGCGACCCGCGCACCGAGGCGGGCCGCGTGAACAGCCGCTGGGGGGCTTTCTGTGACGGCGTGGGCGAGTTCGACGCGGCCTTCTTCGGCGTAACTCCGTTCGAGGCCGAGCTGATGGACCCGCAGCAGCGCATTCTGCTGCAGACGGCGTGGCGGGCGGTCGAGGACGCCGGCCACGGCCCGGGCTCGCTGCGCGGTAGCCGCACCGGCGTGTTCGTCGGCGCGACCTCCCGGGACTACGACGGGATCCTGCAGGCTGCCGGCCGGCATCGCGAGGGGCACTTCATCACCAGCAGCGGCCATTGCCTGATCGCCAACCGGCTGTCGTACCACCTCGATCTGCGCGGGCCCAGCGAGGCGGTCGACACCGCCTGCTCCAGCTCGCTCACGGCACTGCACCGTGGGGTCACCAGCATCCGCGCGGGGGAGTGCGACGCGGCGATCGTCGGTGGCGTCCACCTCTTCCTCACCCCCGATCTTTTCGTCGCCCTGGGCCAGCTCGGTGTGCTGTCGCCGGACGGCCGGTGCGCCACCTTCGACGCCCAAGCCAACGGCATGGTCCGGGGAGAGGGCGCGGTGGCGGTGCTGCTCAAGCCGCTCTCACGCGCCCTCGCCGACGGCGACACGGTGCACGCCGTCATCCGCGGCAGCGGCGTCTCGCACGGGGGAGGTCGCCACGCCAGTTCCCTGATGATGCCGGAGCCGGCCGCGCAGGCCGAGCTGATCACCAGGGTGTACCGCAACGCGGGTGTCGACCCACGCACGGTGGCCTACGTCGAGGCCCACGGGACCGCGACCCAACTCGGCGATCCGGTGGAGGTACGGGGACTGCGGATGGCGTTCGCTGACCTCACCGGGCAGGCCGATGACCAAGCAGCGATGGCCTGGTGTGGCCTCGGGTCGGTCAAATCGAACATGGGCCACCTCGAGGCGGCGGCCGGGCTGACCGGGGTGGTGAAGATGGTCCTCGCCATGCGACACGGAGTCCTGCCGCCCACCATCCACTACACCACGGCGAACCCGTTGCTCGAGTTGGCGGGTAGTCCCTTCTACGTGCTCGACCGCCCGCGACCGTGGGCGCCCGCCGGCCTGCCGCGCCGGGCCGCGGTCAGTTCCTTCGGCCTGGGCGGCACCAACGCGCACGTCCTGCTCGAGGACCATCCGCACCCGCCACGGTCCGGTACGCGCACCGGCCCGCACGTGCTCTGCCTGTCCGCGCGGACAGGCACGGCACTGATCGCCGCCGCGAGCCGACTTGCCGACTTCCTCGACTCAACGAGCGACCTGCCCGACATCGCTGACGTCGCGCACACCCTGCGGGTCGGACGCGACGAGATGCCGCACCGGCTGGCCGTGGTCGCCGGCGACCTGCCCGGCGCCGCGACCGCGCTGACCGCCTTCGTGAACCACACCGCCTGCCCGGGGGTGTACACCGGCACCGCCGCCGCCGGGTCAAGCGCGCCGGTCGAGCGGCACAGCGATCCGCACCGGGCCGCGCAGGGCTGGGTGACCGGGGGGCCGGCATGGCAGCCGCCGGACTCCGCGAATCGGCCACGCCGGGTGTCACTGCCCACCTACCCGTTCGCCCCCGACCGCCACTGGGTGGTCCCGCCCGCGGGCGACGCCCCGCCGGCAGACCTGACCGAGCTGCTGCTTGCCGTCAGCCGGGGCCGGATCTCGGTGGAGCGGGCCGACGACATTCTCGGAGGTGTCTCATGAATCCCGCCCTTTCGCGGCAGGAGATCCTGGCCCGGGTACGTGACGGGGCCATGTCCGTCGCCCAGGCGACGGCCGCCCTGGGCGGTGCGGTGACTGCGGGCGCGCATCGGTCGCTCAGCCGCCTGAGCCTGTTCGAGCCCGACTGGCAGCCCGGCGCCGAGGTAGCCGTCAGGGCGAAGGAGGCCGGCCGGGACCTCGTGACCGTCCTGGACGGCGACTTTCCGTCGGGCACCGCCGACAGCACCGCACCGGGAACCGTGGTCACCACCACACCGGGCACGGGCTACCGAACCGACACCGCCGACGGTCATCTCGTCGGTAAGGCCGACGACCGTGGCTGGGAAGACCTGTGGGACGAGTTGGACCGACGCGGCCGCACGGCGCGCACCGTCGTCGTGGTGACGGCGGCGGACCCGGAACACAGCCTCGACGTGGCCTACCCGCTGGTGCGTACGCTCATCCGGCGAAGGGCCAGTTCCCCGCCCGCGGTCGTCTTCGCCACGGTCGGCCAGCACAGCGCGGACGTCGCGGCGGCGCTCGGCGCCTTCGGCCAGATCGCCTCTCTCGAGGACCGGCGGCTACGCCTCCTGTCGGTGTCGCTGCCCCCCGCGGAGGCGTCGACCCTGCCGGAGATCGTCCGTCGGGCAATTTCCGAACTCTCCCTGGCCTCCCCGGGCCTCGGCGAGATCCGGTACCGCGACGGTCGCCGGTCCGTACGGCGGCTTCGCCCGGTGGGGTGGCCGGCTGACGCGCCCGCGCTGCCACCCGGCGGGGTGTACCTGCTCTCCGGTGGCGCCGGGGGCATCGGCCGGCAGCTCGCGGAACGGCTCGCCCGTGACACGGGCGCACGGATGGTCCTGCTCGGGCGCTCCGCGCCGAGCGCGGCGACCGACGAGCTGTGCGACCGGATCGGGCAGCTCGGCGGCAGCGCCCGGTACGTGCGAGCCGACGTCACGCGCCACGCCGACGTCGCCGCCGCCGCCGACCTGGCCCGCGCCACCTTCGGGGACCTGACCGGGGTGCTGCACCTCGCGGGCGTCAACGAGGACACCTACGTGGTGAACAAGGCCGCCGGTGCCCACCGGCGGGTGCTGACGCCGAAGATCGCGGGCGTCCGCCACCTCGACGACGTCACCCGGCACGACCCCCTGGCGATGTTCGTCGTCTTCTCCTCCGTCGCGGCCTACCTCGGCGCCCCCGGCCAGGCCGACTACGCCGCCGCCGGCCGTGCCCTCGGCGGTTTCGCCGAAACCCGGCAGGCGCAGGTCCGGGCCGGACTGCGCAGCGGCCGCACCGTGTCTATCGGCTGGCCACTGTGGGTGGACGGCGGCATGACCCTGTCCGAGCGCGACCGGTTGGCCACCGAGGCGTTGCAGGGCATCACGGCCATGCCGGCCGACGACGGGTGGGCGGCCCTGCGCGCGGCGCTGGCCCTCGACGGCCCGGAGGTCCTCGTCGCGCACGGCGACACCGACCGGATCCGCCGGTACGTCGACACCCGCGCCGGCGACACCGAGTCGGGCGGCGAGGACGTCACCGACCCGGACGGTACGGCCGCCGTGGAGCGCTTCCTCGTCGGCATCGTCAGCGACGTGACCCGGATTCCGCCCGACCGGCTGGATGCGGACCAGGAGTTCTCCGCCATCGGCGTGGATTCGGTGCTCATCCGCCGCCTGGCCGTGGTGCTCGAGGAGAAGATGGGCCCGCTGCCCGCCACACTCTTCTTCGAGTACCGGACCGTCCGCGAACTCGCCCGTCACCTCGCCGAGGCGTTCCCCGCTCCGCTGCGCTCCGCCGTGGCCGCCTTCACCGCCTCCGCCACTCCCACCACCGCCAACCCCGTACCGGCGGCCGTGGCACCGTCACCGGCCCGGGCGACCAGCACCCGTCCGGCTCATACCGCGTCTGCCACACCAGGCTCCGAGGGCATCGCGATCATCGGTGTGGCCGGTCGGTACCCGGGCGCGCGGGACCTCGACGAGTTCTGGACCATGCTGCGCGACGGCCGGGACGCGATCACCGAGGTGCCGGCGGACCGCTGGGACCACCACCGCTACTTCGGTGTCGACCGGCGACCCGGTACCAGCTACGGGCGCTGGGGCGGGTTCATCGACGACGTACGCCGCTTCGACTCGTTGTTCTTCGCCATCGCCCCTCGCGAGGCCCAGCGCATGGATCCGGCCGAGCGGCTCTTCCTCGAAGTCGCCTGGTCGGCCATCGAGGACGGCGGGTACACCCCCCAACGCCTGCAGCGCGCCGCGGCGGCCGGCGGCGGCCACGCCATCGGCGTGTACGTCGGCACCACCGGGCTGGGCTACCAGCTGATCGGTGCCGACCAGTGGGGTAGGGGCAATCCGGTCTCCGCCCACTCGATGGACTTCTCCCTCGCCAACCGGCTGTCGTACCTCCTCGACGCGCACGGGCCGAGCATGGTGATCGACACGGCCTGCTCGGCATCACTGACCGCCCTGCACGTCGCCTGCGAGGGCCTGCGGCATGGCGACTGCCGGGTGGCCGTCGCCGGGGGCGCCTACCTCAATCTGCATCCGAGCAAGTTCGCCATGCTCGCCGAACAAAGGATGATCTCGCGCGACGGCAAGCTACGCGCCTTCGGTGCCGACGCCGACGGCTTCGTCCCCGGCGAGGGAATCGGCGCGGTCCTGCTCAAACCGCTGGCCGACGCCATCGCCGACGGTGACCACGTATACGCCGTCATCCTCGGCACGGCCGTCAACCACGGCGGCCGGACGAACGGCTACACCGTCCCGAGTCCCCGCGCGCAGGCCGAGGTGGTCTCGGCCGCGCTGGGCCGCGCCGGTGTGGAGCCCGCAACGGTCAGTTATGTGGAGGCGCACGGGACCGGCACCGAGCTGGGCGACCCGATCGAGTTCGACGGGCTCTGCCGCGTCTTCGCCGATCCCGGCGGGCGGCGACAGTACTGCGTACTCGGGTCGGTGAAGCCCAGCATCGGCCACGCCGAGGCCGCCGCGGGCATCGCCGGCCTGACCAAGGTGCTGCTGCAACTGCGGCATCGGGAACTGGTGCCGACGCTGCACAGTGACCCGCCGAACCCCCGTATCGACCTTGCCGCGAGCCCGTTCCGGCTGCCGCGGCACCGGGAGGCGTGGCAGCCCCTCGGGCCGGGGGTGCCCCGGCGGGCGGCAGTCAGTTCGTTCGGTGCCGGCGGTGCCAACGCACACGTCGTCGTCGAGGAATACCTCGCCGATCCGCCGCCCGGCAACGGCGGGGACCGTGCCGAGGAACTGGTGGTGCTTTCGGCGAACACCCGGGACCGCCTCGCCGCCGTCGTCGACCGGCTGGCCGCCCGGCTCGGCGACCCGGCGCTCACCGGCCGGCTCGGCGACATCGCGTACACCCTGCAGGTCGGCCGTCAGGCGCTCGCCCACCGCCTGGCGGTCCGCGCCTCCTCCGTGGCCGAGCTTCGTGATCGCCTGAGGCGGTGGTACGGCGACGAGCAGCCCGAGCAGGTGCGGTACGGGCACGTGCCTGACGGGAAGACCGCGAGGTTGGAGCCCGCCGAGGCCGACGAGGTGTTGTCGTCACGACGGTGGGACACGCTCGCCGCCTGGTGGGTCGGTGGCGCCAGCGTCGACTGGCAGCGGGTACCCCGGTCCCGTCCACCGCGCTCGGTTCCGCTGCCGGCGTATCCCTTCGAGGGCCCGGAACACTGGCCGGTCGTCGTCGACGCGCCCTCGTCCCACGCGGGGCCTGTCCTACCGGCGCACCTCGTGCCGGTGCCCGGTGAGGCGGACGGATCCCTGTTCGAGGTACGCCTGGACCGACGGTCACCGGTGGTGGCCGATCACCTGATCGCCGGCCGTCCGCTCCTCGCCGGCGTCGCGCAGCTCGCCCTGGCGTTGTCCGCCGCCGGCCACCACGCCGGAGCCCCGGTCACCGTGGTCGACGACGTCCGCTGGCGGGTTCCCCTCGACGTCGACGGTCGCTCCTGCGCGGTGCGGGTCCGCCCCGTCGGTGGGCGGTTGTCGGCAGAGGTCCGCAGCGGCACCGGTGCGGACACCGTCGTCCATTCCACGTTCACGATGCGTACCGACCCGCAACCGGACGGCGCGTCGTGCGACCTCGACGCCGTGCGGTCACGGTGCCCGCGACAGACCGACGCCGAGACGCTCTACCGGCAGGCCGTGGCCCACCACATGGAGTATGGGCCCCGGTACCGGCGGGTGCGGACGCTGTACGGGGGCGACGGCGAGGCGCTCGCCGCTCTGGACCAGCCCTCGGCCGGCGAGCGGGACGACACCGACGAGGGCTGGCCGCTGGATCCCGGCGTCCTGGACGCCGCCCTGCACACCGTGCACGGTGCGCTGCCTGAGGACGCCCACGATCTCACCGTTCCCGCGGCAGCCGCGCGCATCGACGTGTACGGTCCGTCGAGCGCCATCCGCTGGGCACACGCGCGACGTACCGGTCTGGATCCGGAGCGTGGCGTCGCCACGTTCGATGTGCTGATGTGCGACGGTCAGGGCCGGGGCGTGCTGGCCGTCACCGGGCTGCGGGTCCTGCGCCGACCGGCGCCCGTGCCGTACCACCGCCCGGCCTGGCAGATCCGGCCGGCCGGCCCCGTCCGACGTGCCACCTCGGAACCCGTGCTGGTGCTCAGCACCCGTCATGACTACGGCCTCGGGGCCGCGCTCGCCGCCGCGTACCCGGGGGCGCGCCGGATCGGCCTGGATGACGGGTTCGATCCCGGCGGGATCTCGGGCCCGGCCACCATCTACTTCCTCGGCGGGGTCGACGACCGTTGGTACGATCCCGCCGACCCCGACCACCTCGTCCGGTCGTGTCGCACCGGGCCGCATGCTCTGCTCGCCGTGGCGCGCGCGCTGGCCGCAAGCCGTCAGCGTGACATCCGGCTCGTCGTCGTCACCAGTGACGCCCAGCAGACGGATCCGGCCACGGCTGTCGGCAACCCACTCGCCGCCGCCCTGCACGGACTGGCCCGGACCATCTCGAGGGAGCTGCCGTTCGTCGAAACCGTCTGCGTCGACCTCGATCGGTTGGACCTGGAACTCGGTGCCGCCGGCGGCGACTGGATCGCCGTCCGGTATCGCCTCGCCGCCGAGCCGGCCACCCAGCCGATGACCGAGGTGGCATGGCGCGGCGGCGTCCGGCTCGAGAAGACGCTGGTACGCGCCGTTCCGCCGGCCCCGTCCGAGGCGCTGCCGGGGCTGCGGCAGCAGGGCCGCTACCTGCTTATCGGCGGCTGCGGGGGTCTGGGACAGACCATCGCCACCCAGCTCGCCGGTTACCGGGCCCGGTTGACGATCGTCGGTCGCCGCCGGGAGCCGGACCTGCCTCCCGGACAGCTCGAGAGCCTGCGCGCCGCGGGTGCCCAGGTGCGCTACCTGCAGGCCGACGTGACCCGCGTCGACGAGATGCGTGCGGTCGTCGCCGCGATGCACGCCGAGCACGGCGGCATCGACGGCGTGATTCACACCGCGTTCGTTCTGGCCGATCGGACGCTGGCCCAGATGGACACGGCTACCTTCGATGCCGCCTACGCCCCGAAGGCACTGGGAACGGCGGCCCTGTGCGCGGCGCTGGCGGCTGAGAACCTCGACTTCGTCGCGCTGTTCTCGTCGGCCATCGCGCACACCGGCAACCCCGGGCAGGCCAACTACGCCGCCGGTTCCACCGTGCAGGACGCGCTCGGCCTCTACTTCGCCGCCCGCCACCACCTGCCAGTCCAGGTGATCGACTGGGGTTACTGGGGGGAACACGGCGCGGTCGCCGGCGAGGACTACCGCGAACGCATGTCGCGGGCCGGGGTGGGGTCGCTCTCCGATGCCGAGGGGGTCCAGGTCTTCGAAACCATCGTGCGTGGCGGCGCGGACCACGTCGTCCCGGTGCGCGCCGCCGCCCTCGCCGCCGCCACCCCGGTCAACGACGGGGTGCGGCACGAGGGGCTGCCCCCCGGGCCGTCCGCCCTACGTGCGATCCGACACGCTCTGACGGAGCATCTCGACCGCACGCCGGAACCGTTCCCTCCGGATTACCTCGGTGTCCTCGACGCCTACAGCCGCCTCCGCATGTACCGGTCGCTGCGCGACGCCGGCACGCTGCCCGGCGACGGCGTCCTCGTCGACGGCGGCGGGCCGGCGTGGCCCTTCGACGGCCCGCAGAGCTGGGCACGCCTGTACCACGCCGTGCTCCAGGCACTGGGCCAGGGCGGGCTGCTGACCGGCGGCGCCGCGCCGCCCGGCCCGGACGGCGCGGCCGCCGCGGAGGACCGCGACGCCATCCTGCGACGCTTCCCCGGTGCCGAAGCGACCTTGGCGTTGATCGACGACTGCGCCGCCGCGCTACCGGACGTGCTGGCCGGCCGCCGTCGAGGTCTGGACGTGCTCTTCCCCAAGGGCTCGCACGAACGGATGGCCGCCATCTACGCCGGCGACCCAAGGGTGCGGCACTTCAACACGCTCACCGCCCGGGCGGCCGACGCGTTCGTCACCGCACGACTGTCCGCAAGCGACGCGCCCCTGCGGATCCTGGAGATCGGGGCCGGCACCGGCGGCACCAGCGACCTGGTCCTGCGGACCCTGCGCGACCGGGCGGAGAGGTTGACCTACGACTTCACGGACATCTCGCCGGCCCTGGTGCACCAGGCGCGGCAACGGTGGGCCTGGGCGCAGCCGTGGACCCGTTTCGACGTCCTCGACATCACCGAGCCGCCGCCCGCGGGGCGTCGTTACGACCTGGTCATCGCCACCAACGTGCTGCACGCGACCCCGGACATCCAGCGGACCACGAACCATGTGGCGCGGCTGCTGGCCGCCGGGGGAGTGTTGCTGCTCAACGAGGCCACCCGCGTGCTGGACAGCGTCACCCTCATCTTTGGTCTCACCGAGGGCTGGTGGCTGGCCGAGGACCAGCACCTGCGGCTGCCTCACTCACCGCTGTTGAGCCCCGCCGGATGGAGCGCAGTGCTGGCCACCGCCGGCCTACAGGGCGTGCGACACCACGCCGTCAACGGGTGGCCCGACGAGCGCACCGCCCAGCACCTCATCGTCGCCGAGCAGGGCCGATGGCGGCACCACGCCGACCAGTCCGTCGCGCCGGACTCCACCACGGCGGCGGAGGACCGTCCGGGCGCGCCCGCCGCCCCAGGCGCCGGTGGAGCACGGGACGAGATCCTCGGCGAGCTCACCCGCATCTGCGCCGATGTGCTGCGGGTGCCCGAGGAGGACCTCGAGACCGGTGCGGACCTCTCCACCTACGGGGCGGACTCGCTGCTGCTCATGGAACTGTTGGAGCGTCTCGAACGGACCTTCGGTCCGCTGCCCGCGCACACCACGCAGGGCTCCCTCGACGCCATCGCCGGGCGGTTGCTCAGCGCACAGCCCGCCGACTCGCCGGTCGGCACCCCGGACGCCGTGGCCGGTCACCGGTCCACCCCGCCGATGCCGCCGGCGTCTGCCGCGGGGCCGGAGGCGCCCGTCGACCCGCCAGCCCATGCAGACGAACCGATCGCCATCATCGGACTGGCCGGACGCTATCCCGGTGCGAGCGGCCTCGACGGGTTCTGGACGGCCCTGCGCGCCGGCGCCACCATGATCACCGACGTGCCCCCGGGCCGTTCCCCCGACCTGAGGGGTTTCCACCGGTGGGGCGCCTACCTCACCGACGTCGACCTCTTCGATCCGCTGCTGTTCCGCATCTCCCCGGTCGAGGCGCACCGGATGGAGCCGGCCGAACGCCAACTCCTGCAGGTGGCGTGGGAAGCCCTGGAAGACGCCGGCTACCCGCCCACCGGCGACGGCGGTGGCGGGCGCCGCTTGGGCACGGACGTCGGGGTGTTCGTCGGCGCCATGCACACGCAGTACGAGCAGCTCGCCTCGCACGACGCCGCCCGGCCCGGCGGGGCGGTACTGTCCGCGCGCTGGAGCCTGCCCAACCGGATGTCGCAGTGCTTCGGTCTGCGCGGCCCCAGCATCGCGGTCGACACCGCCTGTTCGTCGGCCCTGACCGCCATCCACCTCGCCGTCCGCAGCCTGCGTGACGGCGAGTGCGCGGCGGCGCTGGCCGGGGCGGCGAACGTCATCCTGCACCCCAGCCACGACGAGGCGCTCAACCGCGGGGGCATTCTGTCACCCGATGGCCGGCCCCGGGTCTTCGACGCCGAGGCGAACGGCATGATCACCGGCGAGGCGGTCGGCGTCGTGCTGCTGAAGAGGCTTTCCGACGCGGTCCGCGACGGTGACCGCGTCCACGGGTGCGTCGTGGCGACACGCCTGAACGCCGACGGCGGCGCCACGGGATACGCCGTGCCCGACGCCGACGCCGAGGCGACGCTGATCACCGAGGCGCTGCGGCAGGCGGGCTTGAACAGCGGGTCCATCGACTACGTGGAGGCGCACGCCACCGGGTCGGCCATCGGAGATCCGGTGGAGCTCGCCGCGCTGCGACGGGCTTTCACCGACCTCCCGCCCATCGGCTCGCTGAAAGCCGTGATCGGCCACGCCGAGGCCGCGTCGGGGATGGCCCAGCTCACCAAGGTCCTGTTGCAGATGCGGCACGCCACCATCGTCGGGACCCCCGCCACCGACCGCCCGCACCCCGGCGTCCCGCTGGTCCGCGAGGCCGTCCCGTGGCCGGCTCGGCCCGGCGTGCCGCGCCGAGCCATGATCAACTCGTTCGGCGCGGGTGGGGCCAACGCCCACCTGATCGTCGAGGAGCCGCCCCCGGCTCCCGAG
>NZ_LEKG01000372.1:0-1090 GCF_001029515.1 Micromonospora sp. RV43
GGACGGGGAAGGCCGGCACCCCGGGTGGGGTGCCGGCCTTCGGGTGTGCGGGACGGTCAGGCGGAGTAGCCGCGGCTGGCGATCCAGTGCGCCAGGTCGATCGTGGTGATCCAGTACGAGGGCAGCGACGGGTCGGCCGAGTCGGCGATCCGTACGGTCCGGCCGTCGTCCTTGTAGCCGACCACCGCGACGTAGTGGCCACCGGGGAACGAGTGCCAGCCGCCGTTGGTGTCGGTGGCCGTACCGGCGACGTTCGCGACGACCCCGCGGCCGTTGCTGATCGCCTCGACCACGTCGGCCTGGAGGCGGTCCATCTGCGCCGGGGTGGCCGAGCCGGGAATCATGCGGGTCCGGTACGGGTTGCCCTTGACCTGCTGGTTGAGCACCCGAGTGGTGTCCTCGGCCGAGTTGGTGCCCATCTCGGTGGTGCCGAGGGGGCCGGCGAGCGCGTCCTGGCTGCGCTCGACGCCGGCGGCGCTGAGCGCGTTGCGCACGGCGGCCGGGCCGCAGTAGAAGTAGTTGATCTGGGCCTGGTAGTCGTAGTCGAGCGACTTGCTCGACGGTGGCTTCGGCTTGGCCTTGGGCGTGGTGTCCGGGTCGGCAGCGGCCTTCGCGGACGGGGAGGCGCTCGGCGACGCGCTGGGCGTGGCGGAGGCGCTGGGCGACGCCTGCGGTACGGCGATGCGGGCCTCGCTGCGGCTGGCGGGCTGCTCGCCGAGGCGGGCGGCGCCGAGGTCGGCGACCGCGGCGGTGTTCTCCTGGACCGGGGCGTCGTCACCAGCGGTGGCGACGGTGCCGGCGCCGGCGGCCAGCACGAGCGCGGCGGCCGATCCGGCGATGATCTGGTACGGGCGTTCGGTGACGATCCGTCGCAGCTGACGCTTCAGGTGGTGCTTCACGAAATCCTCCACGGGGCGTGAGCGGCACACGCCGGCCCGGCACGCGGAGGAACTCACACGTGCTGGCGGGGCCGGATGGCCGGGGGATCGGGAACGCCCGTGATGCCGGGCGCCCAGGGGGCGGTTGCCGGTCGCGCGTCAGGCGCGCGCGGGCACCGCTTCGCCGTGGAGGCGGGGGGACGATCGAGGGG